>NZ_JACCSO010000288.1 GCF_013812955.1 Nannocystis sp.
CGCCGGCGCCGGCGTCGACCGCGATGACGCCCTGCAAGGCCGCGGGATCGACGATGCCCTCCGCCGCGCCGAGCAGCGCGCTGGCGCTGCGGCCGTGACCGACGACCACCACACCCACACTGATGGACTCAGGCATATGCAGGCCGCCCTTCGCCGACGAGGTCGCGATGGCGCGCGACCAGCTGCGGCTGAGGACACGACAGCGGCTCCCCCTGGAGCAGGCGATCGCGGAGGGCCTCGAGCATCGCCACCGAACGATGCTGCCCGCCGGTGCAGCCGAGCGCAACGGTCAGGTACGAGCGCCCCTCGCGCACCGTCCGCGGGACGACGAAGCGCAGCAGGGTCTCCAGCTGGCCGAGCAGGACCTGGGCGTCGGGCTGGGCCAGCACGTAGTCGGCGACCTCGGCCTCGAGGCCCGAGCGATGGCGCATCGCGGGGACGTCGTAGGGGTTGGCGAGGAAGCGGAGGTCGAACACCAGGTCGGCGACCGCGGGCAGGCCGGACTTGAAGCCGAAGGACATCAGGACGAGGTGGAGGACCCCGCCGCCGGTGCCGTAGCGGTCGCGGATCATCTGGCGCAGCTCGCGGGCGCGGACGGTGCCGGTGTCGATGGTGGCGGTGGTGCGCGCCTTGAACGACGTCATCAGCTCGCGTTCGCGCTGGATGGCGAGCGGGAGCTCGCCCATGGGGTGCTTGCGGCGGGTCTCGGAGTAGCGGCGCAGGAGCACGTCGTCGGGGGCGTCGAGGAACAGGATCTCCACGCGGTGGCCGGCGGCGACCAGGAGCTGGTGCACGCCGGCGAAGTGGCGCAGCAGCGACTCCTCGCGCGCGTCGACGCCGACCGCGGCGCGCCGGTCGGCGTCGGTCAGGGCCAGGATCTGCGCCAGCTGCGGGAGCAGCGGCACGGGCACGTTGTCGGCACAATAAAAGCCGAGGTCCTCGAGCGCGGCGAGGGCGGTCGACTTGCCGGCGCCGCTCATGCCCGTGACGACCAGGATCTCCATGCCTACTCGACCTCCGGGATCGGCATCGCCTGCGACGCAGGCCGCGGCGCGGCGACCGGCACGTCGGGGCGCGGCACGTTGGTGCCGGTGCCGCGGATGTTGACCCCGCGGGCGCTGGCGGCGATGCGGGCGTTGATCTTCTCCTGGAACTCGCGGGCGCTGTCGTGGCCGCGGTACTTGAGCAGCTGGTTGCGGGCGACCACCTCGATCAGCGAGGCGATGTTGCGCCCCGGCCGCAGCGGAATGCGGGCCAGCGGCACGTCGACGCCGAGGATCGGCCAGACCTGCTGCTCGGTGCCGAGGCGGTCGTAGTCCTCCTCCTGGACCTCGCTGAGCTCGACGACGACCTCGATCTTCTTGTTGTCGCGCACGGCGGCGACGCCGAACAGGTGCGTGATGTTGAGGATGCCCATGCCGCGGATCTCCATGTGGTGCTGGTGCATCTCCAGGGCGGAGCCCCACACGGTGTCGGGCGGGCGCACCGTGACCTCGACGATGTCGTCGGCGACCAGGCGGTGGCCCTTCAGGATCAGGTCGAGGGCGGCCTCGCTCTTGCCGACGCCGCTGCGGCCGATCAGCAGCAGGCCGACGCCGAGCACGTCGACGAGCACGCCGTGCAGGGTGGCGCGCGGGGACAGCAGCTCCTCGAGGCGACGCACCAGGCGCGAGATGAACACCGAGCTCATCAGCGAGGTGCGGAGGACCGGGACGCCGTGGCGGCGCGCGGCGTCCATCAGGAAGTCCGGCGGGTCGAGGCCGCGGGTGATCGCCAGGGCGCAGATCGGCTTCTGGCAATAGGCGGCGAGCCCGGCCTCCGCGGTCTCGCGCGGCGTCGACAGCAGATAGTCGATCTCGGTGAGGCCGAGGACCTGGATGCGGTCGGGATAGACGTGCTTCACGAAGCCCGACAGCGCGAGGCCGGGCTTCTGGATCCGCATGTGGGCGATCTTGCGGTCGAGCGAGCCCCAGTCCGAAAGCAGGGTGAGCTGCAGCGCCTCGGAAGAGGCTTCCAGGAGCTTGCTGACCTCAATGGAGGCTTCACGGCGCATGGCCGCGAGCATAGCAGGTCGGCGCAGGCGCCGGGGCGCCTTCTGGGGTCGAGGTCCCGGTCAGCCGACGCCGGCCTGCGGCTCGATCAGGCCGAAGTTGCCGTCGTCGAGCAAGTACACGACGCTGATGTCGCCGCTGGCGGCGTTGGTGAACACGTAGAACTGCTTGTGCAGCAGGTTCATCTGCATGATCGCGGCGTCGACGGTCATGCGCTCGGCGTGGAACTCGGTCTGCCGGATGATGTTGGGCCGATGATCGGGCAGCTGCGCCGGGGCCTGATTGGCGGCGGCGGCGGAGGTCGATGCGACCTGCCCCTCGTCCTCCTCGACGTGCGCGTCGGTGACGCTGGCAGCGGCGATGACGCCGAGCTTGACCTTCGCGGTGCGGCCTTCATTGGCCTTGTGGTGCTTGATGCGCGCCTTGTAGCGGCGGACCTGCCGCTCCATCTTCGCCAGGGCCATGTCGACGGACGAGTACATGTTCTCGGTCTGCTCGGAGGCGTGGAGCTGGAGACCGTTGCGCAGCGTGACATCGAAGCTGGCGGTGTTCATGATCTTGTCGACGCTGAACGTACAACTGATGCGCAGCGGGTCGGCGAAGTAGCGCTTGATCTTCTCCAGCCGCTCTTCTGCGTAGCCGCGGAGCGCGTTGGAGGACTCCATCTGGCGAAAAACGAAGTGGGTCTGCATCGTCGGCACCTTCTTGGTCGAGGGGTCAAAACAACTTGCGGCGCTTCGAGCTCGAGAGCACGCCGAGCTGTTCCCTGTACTTGGCAACCGTTCGGCGGGCGATGTCAATACCTTCTTGCTCCAAAAGTTCGACGAGCTTCTGGTCGCTGTACGGGTGGGCAGCGTCCTCGGCGTCGATCAGCTTCTTGATGCGGGTCTTCACGGCCTCGCTGGCCAGGTCATCGCCGGTGGTGCGGCTGATGCCGGCGTTGAAGAAGTACTTGAGCTCAAAAATTCCCTGCGGGGTGTGGAGATACTTGTTGGTGGTCACCCGAGAGACCGTGGATTCGTGCATCTCGATGTCCTCGGCGACATCCTTGAGGATCAGCGGCCTCAGGTGCTGCGCGCCGCGCTCGAAGAACTCGCGCTGGAACTTGAGGATGCTGCGGGTCACCTTGAGGATGGTCCGCTGGCGCTGCTGGATCGAGCGGATGAGCCACTGCGCCGAGCGCATGCGCTCGTGGATGTAGTCCTTGGCCTTGGGGTTGCCGCCGGCGGCCTCGCGGTACATCGAGCTGATGCGCAGCTTCGGGAGGCCCTCCTCGTTGAGGGTGACGACGAAGTCCTCGCCGACCTTGGCGATGTAGACGTCGGGGGTGATGTACTGCGCGGCCTCGGAGCTGTAGGCGCGGGCGGGACGCGGGTCCATGCCCATGATCACCTTGGTCGCCTCGTAGACCTCCTCGAGCGCCTCGCCGGTGTCGCGGGCGATCGCCGGGTAGTTGCGGATCTCGAGGTTGTGCAGGTGCTTGGCGATGATGCCGAGCACCAGCGGGTCCTCGATCGGGTGCTCGGGGTGGTGGGCCTGGACCCACAGGCACTCGGCGAGGTTGCGCGCGAGGATCGCGAACGGGTCGAGCTGCTGCAGCTTGCGGATCACCCGCTCGACCTTGAGGGTCGAGTAGCCGAGCTTGCGCGCGACCTGCACGGTCGAGCCGTCCTGCAGGTAGCCCGCGGGCGAGAGGTTGCGGACCAGATACTCGGCGATCTCCTCGTCGGACTCGCAGTAGTTCGAGAGCCGCACCTGCCACAGCAGATACTCCGGCAAGGTCTCGGCGCGGGTCAGCGTCGCCTCGTAGCTGGGCTGCTCCTCGCCGTCGCCCTGCCCGCCCGCGGTCGACACCTGGCCCGGCGTGCTGTCGGCGTAGGTGTCCCAGTCGGGGTTGTCGCGCGGGGCCTCGTCGACCTTGAGCGGCTCGGGCCCGGTGTTCGGCTCGGGGGCCATCTCGCTCGGCTGGTCGACGGCGTCCTGCAGCTCGACCGAGGAGACCGGCTCCTCGACGGTGGTGCCCATCTCCTGGGCCTCCTCGAGCAGCGGATTTTCCATCAGCTCGTCGCGCACCAGGTCGCTGAGCTCGACCCGTGACAGCTGCAGCAGCTTGATCGCCTGCTGCAGCTGCGGCGTCATGACGAGCTGCTGGCTCATCCGGATGTCCTGGCGCATGTGCAGTGCCATGGGTCGCTTGCCTCGCTGACCGTCGACGTTATCAGAGCGGCGCGGTCGACACCAAGCTTAGGTGGCGACCTCGCCGCCGTCGTACGGTGTTCCTCGCAGTTTATGCCGCGTTTGTGGAGATCGCCCGCGCGCCTCGGCCACCGGCCCGGACAGGGTCGTCCAGGTGCGTCCGCAGCTGCGCACGCGGCCTCGAGTGCGCGAGCGGCCTCAGGTGCGCGAGCGCTGGTACTGCAAGCACGCGGCGATGTACGCGGCGAACAGCGGATGTGGCGCCGTCGGTCGGCTCTTGAACTCGGGGTGGAACTGACAGCCGACGAAGAACGGATGCACGTCGGTGGCGAGCTCGATCATCTCCACGAGCTTGCCGTCGGGCGAGAGGCCGCTGAGGCGCAGGCCCGCGCGCTCGAGCCGCTCGCGGTAGCGGTTGTTGAACTCGTAGCGATGGCGATGGCGCTCGGAGATGCGGACCTTCTCGTAGATGCGCGCGGCCAGGCTGCCGGGGGCGAGGTCGCAGTCGAAGGCGCCGAGGCGCATGGTGCCGCCCATCTCCTTGACGTCCTCCTGCTCGACCATCAGGGCGATCACGGCGCCCTCGAGGTTGGGGTCGAACTCGCTGCTGTGCGCGTTCGGCATGTCGGCGAAGGTCCGCGCGTACTCGCAGACGGCCATCTGCATGCCGAGGCAGATGCCGAGGAACGGGATCTTGTGGGCGCGGGCGAACCGGATCGCGGCGATCTTGCCCTCGCTGCCGCGCTCGCCGAAGCCGCCGGGGACCAGCACGCCGCCGAGGTGGGCGAGGTGCGACGCGGCGCTGGCGTCGTCGAGCAGCTGCTCGGCGTCGACGTAGACGATGTCGACGGCGGCGTCACAGGCGAGGCCGCCGTGGATCAGCGCCTCGTGCAGGCTCTTGTAGCTCTCGGCGAGGTCGACGTACTTGCCGACCACGCCGATGCTGATCTTTCGCTTGGGGTTCTCGAGGGTGTGGACGATGCGCTCCCAGGCCTCGAGCCTCGGCTCGCGCGACCAGATGTTGAGCAGCTCGCAGAGCTTGTCGTCGAGGCCCTCGGCGTGCAGCACCAGCGGGACCTTGTAGATCGTGTCCTGGTCGGGCAGCGACATCACGCTGTCGCTGCGCACGTTGGTGAACATCGCCAGCTTGTCGCGGGTAGCGCGGCTTATCGCCTGCTCGGTGCGGCAGACCAGGATGTCGGGCTGGATCCCGATCTCGCGCATCTTCATCACCGAGTGCTGGGTCGGCTTGGTCTTGATCTCGCCGGCGGTCTTGATGAAGGGCAGCAAGGTCAGATGCACGCACACGGTGTCGCGCGCGTCGAGCTGCAGGCGCAGCTGCCGGATCGCCTCGAGGAAGGGCAGACTCTCGATGTCGCCGACCGTGCCGCCGATCTCGACGATCAGCAGGTCGAGGCCCTCGGAGGCGGCGAGGATGCAGTCGCGGATCTCGTTGGTGACGTGCGGGATGACCTGCACCGTCTGCCCGAGGTACTCGCCGCGCCGCTCCTTGCGGATCACCGACTCGTAGATCTGACCGGAGGTGTAGTTGCTGTGCCGCGACATCCGGTGCGACACGAAGCGCTCGTAGTGCCCGAGGTCGAGGTCCGTCTCGGCGCCGTCGTCGGTGACGAAGACCTCGCCGTGCTGGGTCGGGTTCATCGTCCCCGGGTCGACGTTCAGGTACGGATCGAGCTTCTGCATCCCGATGTTGAGGCCGCGTGCCTCGAGCAGCGCGCCCATCGAGGCCCCGCACAGCCCCTTGCCCAGCGACGATACGACGCCGCCCGTGACGAAGATGAATTTCGTGTGCTTGACCCGGTTCGCAACAGCCACGGACCGGGGTTTTGCCACGACCGCTCGCGCGGATCTACGCCCGAGCGCCAGAGCGCACCGGCGGCTGGCTCACGCGCGGCGCCAGCCGGCGAGGCGGCGCCAGGGCGACACGGCCGCAGCTTCGCCCGCGGACGGCTGTCCAT
>NZ_JACCSO010000292.1 GCF_013812955.1 Nannocystis sp.
CAGCGCGGCCCGGTGCAGCTCGGGCGCGCGCAGCATCGTCAGCGGCGCGCCGAAGGACACCTCGACCGCGGGCTTGCGCGTGCGCCCGTGGGCGGCGGCGGCGAGGGTCAGGGCGTTGAGGGTGGCGAGCACGCGGGCGCGGGCCCAGTAGTCCTGCGCGTCCGTCAACGGGACCTCGATCTGTCCGCTGGCGTGCGGGATGCCCTCGCCGCGGGACTTGCTCTTGCCGTCGGCCTGCCACTCGAGGCCCCGCATCACGATCACGGCGCCGGGCAGGGCTGCGCCGAGCTCTCGCGTCAGGGCGCTGAAGGCGGCCTCGAGCACGGTGACGGCCTTGCCGCTGTCGAGCTCCTCGACCTTGGCGCTGAAGGCGACGCGTACGAGGTCCGGGCGCACGACGAGCGAGCAGGGGTCGCCGGCGCGCAGGACCAGGCGCGCGGGGGAGAGGTCGGAGGATTTGATCACCGCGGCATGATAGCGCGAAGCGCTACAGTCCGAGCTCGGCCATGCGGGCCTCGACGGCGTCCTTGGCCTCCTTGAGGCCGGCGTTGGTGAGCGTGCGATAGTGCTTGATCGCGTTGATCTTCATGTTGGCGCGGATCAGGCGGTCGAGCTCGGGCTGTAGACCGGGCTCCGCGTGTGCGACGCCGGCGAGCTTGTCCATGTGGGCCTCGACGGCGTCCTTGGCCTCCTTGAGGCCGACCTGGGTGACCTCGCGGTAGTGTTTGATCGCCCCGATCTTCTGGCCGGCGGCGATCAGGCGATCGAGCTCGGGCTGCAGGGCGAGCGGAGCGTGCTCGATCACCGGCGTGGGCGTCGGCAGCGGCGTGCCGTCCTGCATCGCCTCGACGGCGTCCTTGGCCTCCTTGAGGCCGACCCCGTAGAGCTCGCGGTAGCGCTTGATCGCCTCGATCTTGCGATCCTCGCGCAGGAACGCCGCGATCGCGGGGTCGATCACGAGGGTCGCGGCGAGCGGGGCCTGATGGCCCGCGCTCGAGCCCCGCGACTGCGTCAGCTCCCAGTGGGCGCCGTCGATGGTCTTGCGGGCGACCAGCACGCTGCCGCCGAATCGCTGCTGGTAGAGACTGGTCGCGGCGATGAGGTCGCCCATCACGACGAGCGCCTGGATGTCGGGGTCCAACATGCGGCGCATCGTATCACCGCGGGCTCACCCTCGGGTCGGCGTGAATGCGAGCATGCACCACGGGCCCACACCTCCTCGCGCGTCACTCGTAGCTCTGGCCGAAGAGCAGCAGGTCGCAGAGGCCGTCCCAGCCGAAGCTGGTGCGGGCCTCGTCGTCCTCACATACGGGGGTGGGCGGGGTCACGAGCTCGACTTCATCGTCATCCACGGTGCCGCCGACGCTGCCCGCGACGCCGCACTCGAGATACGAGGTCGGATCGAAGTTGTACCAGCGGCCGCCGCCGGGCGCGTCGAGGCCGAAGTAGCGGTTGTCATCGGCGAGCTGGCCGTTGTCTCGCATGCGCCGGAGGTCGGCGATCTGGCCGATGAGGATCGACTCGAAGCGGGCGAGGCCCCACGGCGGCGGCTCCTGCTCCCACATGCGCGGCTGCGTCAGCCATGCGTCCTCGAACGGCGCCGGCTCGGCGCTGGCGGCCGCGGCCAGCAATCGCACGACCTCGTCGGGGTCGGGCTCCCGAGCGCCGAAGTGGCGGCCGAACTCGCGGCCGAGCGTCAGCAGGGCGCGCAGGTAGGTCTCGAGGTCACGCTTCACGCCGAGCGCGGTCAGCTGCGCGTAGAGATCGCGGTTGGTGCGGACGCTCATCGCCGCGAGCATAACAGGTCGTTTACTACTCGCGCGCCAGCTCGAGCACGCGGTCGAAGCCGCCGCTGCGGCGCAGGGCGATCACGTCGCCGACCTTCAGCTGGTCCCACAGCTCCCACAGGGGCGCGGGCAGCTCGATGCGCTGCTCGCCGAGCTGCTCGCCGAGCGTGACGAACCGCTGCGCGACCTGCTGCGTGCCGGCGGCGTCCACCCGCTCGAGCGCTGTGATCGGGCCGCGCAGCACGCTGGCCGGCAGGATCACGTCGAGCAGCAGCGCCGGCCCGGCGAGCAGCGTGAAGGGCAAGAAGATCAGGACGAGCTTGGCGAGGAAGCCGACCGGCGTGAACACCTCGGGGTCCTGCAGGCACACGCCGCCGAACAGCAGGCTCACGACCGTCAGCGCGAACCCGAGGCGGGCCCGCGCGCCCTCGCGCATGCGCGTCCACTCGAGCCGCGGCCACGCGGGCATCGCCGGCCCCGACCCGGCGCCGCGCAGTGGACCGACGCACATCGAGATCAGGCCGAGCGGGCCGACCAGCGCGCACAGGGTGCAGAACCAGGTGACGGCGAAGGTGTACTTCTGGCCGTAGCGGCCGTCGTCCCACACCGCCTGCCAGTACATCAACGTATATGCGGGCTCGAGCGGCGGGTCGGTCATCTGGGCGGCGATCGCAAACACGATCGTGCCGACGAGCACGAGGATCACGAACACGGCGATCAGGACGGTCAGGGCGCGCCGCATTCCGGCGAGCCTAACACCTCGGCCGCGGCGCGGGCAGACCCGGAGTTTGGACCTGCCCGCCGTTTCGTATCACTTGCCGCGGATCACTTGCCGCGGGTCACGTCGAGCTTAAAATCGGTCGTGGTGGCATAGCCGTGGACGGCGATGTACCAGTTGCCGGCCCCGAGCGTGCAGGTCTCGGTCGCCGTGCCGTCGAGGTAGGGGCGGCAGTCGTGGGCGCTGGTGGTCGGCTTGCTGCCGTTTCGCACGTAGAGGTCGGCGTCGCCGGCGACGATCGTCAGGACGGCCTCGAGGCCCGCGGCGTCGCCGGTGAACGGGCCGTAGTGCTTCCAGGCGCCGGCGGCGACGCTGCTGCTCTCGTTGGCGAGGGGCGCAGCCGGGGCGCCGGCGCCGTTGGCGAGGTCGAACAGCTTGCGCACGTCGGCGTATTCGAGCACGGCGGCGACGGTGCCCGGGTGCTTCTGCAGCGGCTTCCACAGGAAGTCGGGGTGGTTGATGCGCGAGCCGCTGATCCACTCGCCGCCGATGACCTTGCCGGCGGCGTCGAGCTCGAGCACGTAGTCGTAGACGTCCTTCTTCGTGAACTGGTCGATGGTCGCCGCGAGGTTGCCGTCGACGTCGCTCTCGGATTCGCCGATCCAGTGCAGCTCGCTCTGGATCTGGCGCAGGCTGGCGGCCTTGGGGTTGAAGGCGTAGGTGCTGGCGGGGACGTCGAGCAGGGTGGTGGTGACCTTGTACTTCGAGCTGGCGGCGTAGCCGTTGACGGCGATGTAAGCGGTCTTGGCGTCGGCGGGCACGACGATCTCGCACAGCTCCTCGGTGCCGGGGCGGAACGGGCGACACTGGTAGGCGTTGACGCCGGGCTGGGCGTTCCAGCGCAGGTAGAGGTCGGCGTCGCCGGTGCCGCTCATCCGCACGCGCACGCTCTGGCCGGGCTTGACCGCGAGGTCGTGGACCTGCGTCCAGGTGCCCGCGGCGGCGGTGCCGGAGTGCTCCACGGTCGACAGCGCCTTGCCGGCGGCGAGCAGCTTGTTGGCCTGGAGGCCGGTCACCGCGATGTTGCGGGTGACCTTGAAGCTGCGCACCGGCTGGTTCCAGACCTCGTCGTCGTAGGTGCGGTCCTCGATGAAGGCCTCGCCGCGCAGGCCGAGCAGGTTGGCGACGACGACGTGGAAGGTGCCGGCGTTGGTGTCCTTGCAGGCCGCGAGGCCGCCGAGGTCGACGCCGGCCTCGTCCTCGTCGCAGCGCAGCGAGACGAACTTGACGTCGAGGTCATCGGTGTACGCGAGGCTCATCAGCGCCTTGAGGTCGTTGACCTTGAACTCGACGCCGTTGAAGACGACCGCCTGCTTCGGCTCGTCCTCGAGGATCGCCGCGGGCGCCCAGGCGTGGCAGATGCCGAACCAGGTCGCGCTGCAGGTGCCCGAGGCCTCGCCGGTCCGCTTCGCGCACATCGAGCCCTGCTCGGCGGCGCACTGGGCGTCGCTCGTGCACGGGGTGCCGCCAAACAGGCTGTCGACGCCGCTGTGGGCCGAGACCGCGTTTTCGACGCCGGACTTGCCGAAGGCCAGCTCGTACTTCTTGGCCGCGGAGTCGGTGTCGGCGCCGGCCCAGCGGGCGTTGATGCCGTCCTGCCAGGTCGGCCAGTAGCTGCCGGCCCACGGGGTCTTCTTGGCGGCGCCGGAGGTCGGCAGCTGGGTGAAGGTGTAGTTGAAGTTTGCGTCGAGCAGGCTCGGGTTGTCCTGCGTGCCCCAGGCCTCGCGGTAGTCGACGAGCAGCGTGTCGTCACCGACGGTGTCGGTCGGAGCGTCACAACCGGCGAGCGGAGTGGCGAGGACGAGGAGCGCAGGAACGAGGCGGGGCAGGTGCATCACGCGAGCGGCCGGAGCAAGCGCCATGCCAGATGTCGGGGTGGGTGAGATAGAAGGGCTCATGTGGGTTTACATGAGATTGTGCGCGAAACGAAGTGGCCACTCGAGTAGCCAGGCCACACAGGTGGCCAGGAACGATGTTTTTGTGGGACGCGCGCTTGCGCGCAGGTGCAAGCCCACGATGCGGCGCAGGGGCCACCTCCATGAGCCGGGCGCGACAGTGGCGAGGAGTTCCGTTCGGGATCGATGGCGCGAGCTTCTGGCCGATCGGCGCGGTCTTGTCATGGTGCGGGCGTGCGACCCGCTACTCCGCGATCGAAGCTGTCCCGTAGGACATGTCTGATGGGCCCGATGAGTCTGGCCGCGTGTCGCGAGCGCCGCGCGGGGCCGGCGGCAGAGCCCGCCCGGAGGGCCGCATTGCCGGTGCCTGCGAGGGTGCCGGTGCTGGAGCCTCCGAGCCCGGTGCCGATGGGACAGCAGGCCCGGCGGCCGCCGCTGCCAGTGTTTTATGATCCGCGCCAGCACACCGACGCGAACGCGTCGTTCAGCCCTGGCGCCGGCAAGCCGGCGCGGGTGGTCGAACGCTGGGAGGATGCCTGTCAATTCTCGAAGCAGTACAGCCGGGCAGACTCGCTGCAAGCGCGGTACATCAGGCTGGTCCACTGGCGCTCGTCGTGCCAGGCCTGCCACTTGTCGAGCGGCAGCTTGGGGAGGTGGCTGCGTCCGACGCGGGCGAGGAGCTCGGGCGAGGCGCTGTCCCAGGTCTGGCAGTGGTCGAGGGCGCTGAAGGGCGCGGCCGCGACGCTGGTGTTGGTCCAGACCAGCGAGGGCGGCAGTGGCTTGCCGAGCTCGTCGCTGCGGATGCCGTCGCGGGGGCCGTTGAGGACCAGGTCGCCGAGACTGTCGGCGATGCGCTCGCCGGTCGGGAGCACGTAGGGCATGGCGGGGATCAGGGTGAAGCGATCGAGCGGGCCCTCGTCGGCGTCGGACAGCCAGGCCCTGAAGGTCGGCCACGCGGCGATCCCGGCCTGTTTGGCGAGGTTGCGACACCGGAGGTCGGCGCCGTCGAGGCCGCCGAAGTCGCCGCTCACTAGTACCGCTGGCCCGAAGTCCTTCCGGGGCTCTCAGGCATGCGCAATCAGCGTCCAGCCGAAGTCCCGGACCAGGGTCTCGATGATGGCATCACGTGAGTCGCAGAGGGGTGTTGGCTCCCAGC
>NZ_JACCSO010000294.1 GCF_013812955.1 Nannocystis sp.
GCTGGGAGCCAACACCCCTCTGCGACTCACGTGATGCCATCATCGAGACCCTGGTCCGGGACTTCGGCTGGACGCTGATTGCGCATGCCTGAGAGCCCCGGAAGGACTTCGGGCCAGCGGTACTAGATGCGCGCGAACAGCCACTCATACTGCGGCGCCTCGAGGCACGCGCTCGGAAAGAATGAGCGCACCAGGGCGAGCTCACCGGTCTCGGGCCTGCCCTCGATCCCGCCGACGTCGAGGCCCTGCACCGCCTGCTGCGACTCGAGCGTCGGGATGTTCGAGGCGTCGCCGGAGATGACCATGGTGAAGTCGAGCTGCCGGGAGCCGGGGTCCTCGCGGCAGCAGTCGCCCTCGCACGCGCACTCGATCAGGCCCGGCTTCGCCGCCGCAGCCTTGAGCTCGAATCCTTCGACGAGGTCGCTCGCCGGCAGCGCGTGGGTGTGGCGGTAAAGAACCGCGGGCACGACCCTGGGCGCGCCGTCCACGAGATCGACGAGCGCGACCGTCGACGCCCGACACGACGATGGGTCCCCCGGGATCGGACGATTCCACGTGACCTGCAGCCGGGCGCAGGCGCCTGGCAGCAGCGCCGCCGCGGGGCCGCCGAAGGGGTCCGGCGCGATGAGGGCCAGATCGAGTCGGTCCATTGGGTCGCAGGATCCGCACAGATCGTCGGCGCAGCGCTGGAAGTGGTGGCCGAGGCCGTCGTAGCCCTCGCTGAGCATCGGCCCCCAGGTCTCCGTGTCGCCGCAGGGGCGCAGGGTCTCGTCCTGGGTCGCGCCGCCGTCGCTGAGCGTGATGCCGACCTCGACGCCGGGCGGCTCGTACGGGCAGGTCGGGAACTCCAGGCCCTCGGTCGTATCGCCGGAGGAGCCGTCGCCGGTGCTCGAGCTGCCGGGTTCTCCGGTCGAGCTCGGGCCTGCCCCGGTCGTCGGTTCACCGCTCGAGCTCGAGCCGCCGGGATCGGTCAGGCCGTCGCTCGTCGGACCGGGCGGGTCGTCGCCGACGCTCGAGCTCGATCCCGCGGTCTCGAGATCGAAGCGAGGATTCTCCTGGAGACATCCTGTCAGTATATTCGGGGCGAACAGTGCAAAGATTGCGACGGCGGTGTTACGCATGCGGGGGGGCATGGGGTGACTATCATCCCGACGCCTGCTCTGTGCCGGATCATCCCCTCGCGGGGTTCCTGGCAGCTGCCAGGCGACCTCGGAGGCCGATACCGCCGGTATGGCCGCGCTCCAGCGTAGCAGCGACTAGTGCGAGGCCCCGAAGGGCCCGCCCGGGGGCGTGGATCAGCGAGATCACTGGGCCGCGAACAGGCAGCGCGTGATCGGCACGCCGATGTCGGCCAGCACATAGAGATAGTAGCTCTGGCCGGCTTTGAGGGCCGCGGGTGCGCCCATCGCCGGGAAGCCCTGCCGGGTGTCGGCCGGCAGCTCGCCATATTGCACGGCGCCGCTCTTGAACGGCGGGCCGTCCGCGAGCGCGTCGAGGCGCCACTGGGTGCCTGCCGGCAGGTCGAGGTTCGGCGGCACGCCCGGGTTGTCGGCGTCGGCCGCGAGCACATACACATAGCGGGCCCAGCCACCGGTCCAGCGGACCTCACCGCCGGCCGTGATGCCCTGGTCCGCGCCGCAGGGACCGGGCTCGTAAATGGATTGATCGTAGAAGGGCTTCGGGGTCGGGTCGGCGTCGGCGAAGTCGGCGGGTGACATCCCGCGGTACGTCAGCTCGTCGGCGAAGAATTTGGCCATCCGCGCCGCGTCGGTCGTCGGCAGGCCGGTCGACGCGCGGTCGAAGCCGTTGTTCTGCGCGGCCGGATAAGCGCCGAGCAGCGAACTGTCGATGAAGCCGCCCGCGAACGCCAGGCCGTAGGGCGAGAAGGTGTTGATCCAATTGCCCGGCGCCTCGATGTCCCACACGCTCGCGCCGGCCGGCGTCACGCTGGTCTGATGGCAACACACGCACGCGCAGGCCTCGACCTGCGCCGTCACCCACGCCTGCTCGGCGGCATACGCCGGGTCCTGCATGCGCGTATCGGGCTCCGCGGGCGCCGGGAACGGCGGCACCGGCGTATACGGCCGCTGGGTCAGCACCGGCTCGCAGGCCCCGTATTCGGCGAACTTGCGGCCCTCCTCCGTGCACCCGGAGATCATCGTCCAGGTGCACACCTTGCCGTCCTCGCTCGCGCCCGGCGGATCACCCGGCAGCGGCTCGATGCATTGCAGCGTCGGCCACTGAAACACGTTGGCGTCGGGGTCGGGCGGCGGATCGCCGGGGTCCTCGCACAGCGGCGAGGGCGTGAAGGTCCCGCCCGCGAACAGCTCGCAGCCGGTCTGCGTCGCCTGACACAGGGCCGCGTCCGCGCCCGGGAACACCAGCCGCACGAATGCCTCCTCGGGGCCCGCGAGCGCGCAGGTGCCCAGGGTCGAGGGATATACGCAGGGCCCCGCGCCCGGCGTGCCGGCGACATCGGCACAGTCGGCGTCGGCGTCCGCCTGGGCCCAGCCCGCGCCGACATACTCGCGGCACTCCTCCCCCTGGGTGAAGGCGTTGGTATAGACGCAGTGGCCGAGCAGCGCCTCGTCGCCGCCCGTCGTGTCGGTGGTGGTCGGCCCGGTCGTCGGCCCGCCCGTGGGCTCCGTGCTCGTCGCCGCGGTGGACGGCTCGGTGACCGACCCGGTGCTCTGCTCGGTGGTCTCGATCTCGGAGGCCGGCGTACAGGCGACGGCGATCAGCGGGGACAGCAACAGGACGGTGCGGCGCATGGGGACTCCTCGGCTGGGAGATTGAAGCGATGGGTCCGGACAAAAAACTCGGGTCCAGTCGAGCTTCCACGGGCACACCTGCGGCCAATGCGCAGCACACGCGGAAACGACTGAAATAAATTATTCTGTTCGTAACATTCAATTGACCGAGGTGCTTCGCTTCGTCAAGGGTGGCCCCGAGAAAAATTCTCGTGCCCCGCGCCCCTTGGTACTCGCGCGAGATCCGGCTATCCCTCTCGGGGCGTGGGACGCACCAAGGGCAGCCGCAACGCGGACTTCGAGCTCAGCCGGGCGAAGCTGCTCGACCTGCTCGGGCAGCGCCTCGTCGACCCGGACGGCGTGGGGGCGAGTCTGCGCGAGCTCGCCGAGGCCGCCGGCGTCAGCACGGCGACCGTGCGCCACTACTTCAAGGACCGCGAGGCGCTGATCGAGGCCTACCTCGAGCATTGCAACCTCCAGGGCGCCAGGTACCTGTTGCTGGTCACCAGCGAGCCGCTGCAGGCCAGCGCGGCCGCCTCGCTGCGCTGGACCCTGGAGATGATCCACCTCGGCCTCGAGCGCGGTCCGCTCGGCAAGATCCACGCGCTCGGGCTCCGGGCCGGGCTCGAGTCGCCGAAGCTCGGTCCGGCCTATCTGCGCACCCTGCTCGAGCCGACCCTCGGCTGCGTCGAGGTCCGCATCGAACGCCATCAGGCCCGCGGCGAGCTGGTCGGCCGCGACCCGCGGCTGCTGGCGCTGCAGATCGTCTCGCCGCTGCTGCTGGCGATGCTGCACCAGCGCTCGCTGTTCGGCTGCGACCTGCGGCCGCTCGACGTGCGCGCCTTGATCGATGCCCTGATCGACTCGGTCGCCAGCGCCTGAGCTCCACGTTGTGACGGGGCGGCCCGGTGAGGTATCGTCGCGCGATCGCTCTGGCCGCCTCTCGCTAGCGCCACCTGATCGCAACGCCCTGCCCTCGCACCGGACGGGCCGCCGCGCGCGGTCGGTTCCGCGACCCCGACCCCACAGGTAGCGTCGCACGCCCCAGGGTCGCCAAAAAACCGCGTCCCGCGAAACCGGCGCGCTCGCTGGCATGTTCGGCGAGATGGCATATTCTCTGCGGGGCCCGTATCATGGCGGGCCCTTTCGTTTCGGAGCGCTGCCAATGACCAGGTACATCCCGCGTCCTGAGGATCTCCTTCCTGATCCTCGCCAGGTTCTTCGCCCTGAGCGCCCGATGGGCCGTCGCCAGGTGCTCGGCATCTTCGGCACCACGGGTGCCCTGCTCGTCGTCGGGTGCGGCGATGACGGTGACAGTTCCACGGGCTCTGGCGGCACTGGCTCCACGGACTCGCCGACCACCGGGGGGCCGACCACCGGGGGCACGAGCAGCGCGAGCAGCGGCGCGAGCACGGTCGAGCCGACCGGCGGTGAGGGCACCCCAGGCACGGCAAGCACGACAGCCACGACGGACACGGCGAGCACCACAGACACGACGGGCGCGATCGAATGTGGTGACCCGGCCGCCGCGTGGGCGACGGGCGGCACCGCGTCGATGACCGCGCAGGACTGTTACCCGGATCCCTTCGCCCGCCCCGTGCTCAGCTGCGGATTGATCTGCGAGACGACCGCGGGTCCATGCACGACAGCGGTGAAGCTCGAGCGCAAGGACGTCAGCGAGGGCTTCGCGGGCCTGCCGGTGCGGCTCTCGCTGCTGGTGGTCGACGCCGACACTTGCGCGCCGGTCGCGGGCGCCAAGGTGGAGATCTGGCACACGCAGCGCACGGGGGTCTACTCCGGCGTCACGCCGAACCCGCCGGCGTGTTACCTCGACGACCCGGAGGCCGCGACGTTCATGTACTTTCGCGGGACGCAGACGGCGGGCGCGGACGGCCGGGTCGACTTCGACACCTGCTTTCCGGGCTGGTACAGCGGCCGCGCGATCCACATCCACTTCCAGGTGATCCGCGACGCCAAGGTGTACGCCACCTCGCAGCTGTTCTTCGCGGACGAGCTGAACGCCGAGATCTTCGCCTCGCACCCCGAATACAGCGAGTTCGGAGCGCCGAACCGCACGAACATCAGCGACAACATCATCGGCAATCAGGCCGACAAGTCGAACTACGTGCTCGACACGGCGCGAATGCCCGACGGTGCCATGCTCGCCTCGAAGGCGATCGCGATCCGCAGCTCGCCGCAAGACCCGTCGTGCGCCGTGTGACGCCATGATGGCGCGCGGGTTCGTCCGCGGCATGACCTCGATCGCGCGCGTGTCCAGTCGCGACCACGACCGCCCACTCGGCCTCGGTGAAGGTCTTCGCACCGCGGGCTCGATCGTGCCCCGCGAGCAGACGACAGAGGTCCGGGCTTTGCTCGGCCTGCGTGCTACTCGCGGACCGTTCCCGGCGCGAGCGCGGCGCCGCAGCGCAGGCAGAAGCGGGCCTCGATGACGTGGCCCTGAGCGCTGCAGCGCGGGCAGACGATCGAGTCGAGGAGCGGGGGGCCTCGCACCAGCTCGGCGCTGACGATGCCGGTCGGCACGGCGATGATCGCGTAGCCGGAGATCATCAGCATCGACGCGACGAACTGGCCGATCGGGGTCGCCGGCGCGATGTCGCCGTAGCCGACCGTGGTCATGGTGACGACGGCCCAGTACATCGCCACCGGGATGCTGGTGAAGCCGCTGCCGCTGCCGCCCTCGATCAGGTACATCACGGTGCCGCTGATGATGATCAGCGTCGTGATCGCCAGCAGGAACACCATGATCTTCGAGCGGCTCGCCCGCAGCGCGCGCACCAGGGTCATCGCCTCGCGGCTGAAGTGCACCAGCTTGAGGATCCTGAACACCCGCAGCAGGCGGATCGTGCGGATCACCATCAGCGAGTTCGCGCCGGGGATCATCAGCGCGAGGTAGCTCGGCAACAACGCCGCGAGATCGACGATGCCGAAGAACGACAGCGCGTAGCGGCTGGGGCGCGCGATGCTCACGATGCGCAGCACGTACTCGATCGTGAACATCCCGGTCAGTGTCCACTCGAGCGTGGCGAGCAGCGGCCCGTACGCGGCGCGGATCGAAGCCACGCTCTCGAGCGAGACGAGCACGACGCTGAAGACGATCGCCCACAGCAGCATGACGTCGAAGGCCCGCCCGCCCGGCGTATCGGCCTCGAAGATGATGGTGTAGAGGCGCAGCCGCCAGGGAGCGGCGCCCGGCGGCGCGGAGGGCATCGCCGGGATAGTGGCAGGGATCGCGGTGCTTCGACCACCCGCGCGCGACGCGCACGCGGCATCATCGGCCAGGACAGCCATCGACCATCTCACAACGGACCTTGACCTGTGGCACTGTCATGATGCCATGGCCATCGAACTCGTCCCGCTCGGCAACCTCACCTTTCAGCTCGGCACTCAATCGCTGCTGCGCACCACGCCCTCGGGCATGCGGCTGATCTCGGAGCTGTCGGCGGTCGAGTGGACCGGCGAGCGCCTGCGCGGCCAGCTGAGGGGCGCCGCGGCGGCCGACTGGCTGATCATCGGGGCCGACGGGATCGCCACCCTCGACATCCGCTTCGTGCTCGCCACCGACGACGGCGCCATATTGTACGTACATGGCCCCGGGCGCAGCGACGCCTCGAAGGGCGCAGGCTCCGCGCCGTCGTACTTCGTACCTTACATCGAGACTGACGACCCGCGCTATGCCTGGCTCAATCGTACCCAGCTGATCGCCAAGGGCCAGCTCACCGGAACGACCGTCGCCTTCGAGGTCTTCGAGGTCCGCTGACGTCCTCGCGGCGCCGACGTGGCCGCGCGCAGCCGGCCTTCGCGGGCGTACCGTCGTTCGGACGCGCGTGATACGCTCGAGTGGGCCCATGCAAGCGAGCTCACCGATGATCGCCGCGCTGCTCGCCGATCGTGTCGTGCTTCATGCCGCGGTGCTGGCGAGCCCCTCCGAGGACCCGCCGTCAGCGACCCACGCGGACGGCGCGGGCGCGCTGCTCGATGCCGTGCTCGACGCCCTCGCCGACGAGCCAGCCGTCGGCAGCGACGCGCTGGAGCGGCTGTTTGGCGGGCGAGCGCTGGCCGACGCCATCGACGAGGTGTTCGGCGGGCTCGCGGCGATCCGTCGCCTGCTCGCGCGCAAGATGCAGG
>NZ_JACCSO010000254.1 GCF_013812955.1 Nannocystis sp.
GGCCTTCGACGCCGCCTGGGAGCAGGAGCGCGCCAGCGAGGAGCTGCGCCTCGTCAACGAGCGCGTGCGCCAGAGCTACCTCGAGATCTCGGAGAAGAACCGCGAGATCGAGGACGCCTACCGCAGCAAGTCGCAGTTCCTCGACAACATCTCCCACGAGCTGCGCACCCCGCTGACCTGCATCCTCACCCCGCTCGAGGGCCTGCTCGCCGGCGACGCCCGCGGCGAGCTGCGCGGCGTGTTCGAGGACATGCACAGCGCCTCGCGCCAGCTCTACGACCTGATCAACGACCTCCTCGACTACTCGAAGTACGGCAACCGCGACCAGCCGCTGCAGCGCGACCCGATCGACCTGCGCGCCCTGATCGAAGAGCACGTGCGCGCCTGGAAGCCCACCGCCCGCCAGCGCATGCTCTCCCTCGAGTGGGAGCCCCCGAGCGAGCCGCAGATCGCCCGCGGCAGCGCCCGCGAGCTCGGCAAGGTCATCCGCAACCTGCTCTCCAACGCCGTCAAGTTCACGCCCTTCGGCGGCCGCGTGCGGATCACCCTCGGCGGCGCCGGCCTGGCCCTCGCCCTGCGCGTCGAGGACTCCGGCATCGGCATGAGCGCCGAGGTGCTCGCCAAGCTGTTCACCCCGTTCTTCCAGGGCGACGCCACCTCGACCCGCGCCTTCGAGGGCACCGGCATCGGCCTCGCCCTCGTCAAGACGATCGTCAATCGCCACGACGGCGACATCTCGGTCGAGAGCAGCAAGGGCAAGGGCACGACCATGACCGTGACCCTGCCGCGCAGCCCCCTCGACCCGACCGAGCTGATGGGCATGGAGCCCGCCACCGACCCCGCCGCCTTCGCGGACGCCAGCGCCTACGCCGTCCCCGGCGCGTTCGCGATCCCCGGCGCCTACGCTGCGGGCCTGCAGTTCTCGGCCCCCTCGCAGCGGATCCTGGTCGCCGGCGACCTGCAACCCGAGGCCTCGCCGGTGAGCATCGAGGTGCTCGGCGAACCATCGGCCGCCGAGCTCTCCACCGGCTCGTCCGCCGCGATCCCCGACGCCATGCCGCTGCTCGGCGAGCACCTGCCCGCCGCCCGCCTCCAGCGCTCCAAGCTGCTCGTCATCGACGACCACCCGGAGATCGTGCGCCTGATCGCCCGCCTGCTCGCCCCCCACCACGACATCATCACCGCCGCCAACGGCGAGGAGGGCCTGCAGAAGATCCACGACGAGTCGCCCGACCTCGTCATCTCCGACGTCATGATGCCGAGGATGAGCGGCTTTCAGCTGGTCGAGCAGCTGCGCCGCGACCCCAACACCGAGCGCCTACCGGTGCTCCTGCTCACCGCCCGCGCCGACGGCAACGACCGCGTGCGCGGCCTGCGACGCGGCGCCAGCGACTATTTGATCAAACCCTTCCTCCCCGAGGAGCTCAAGGCCCGGGTCGAGAACCTCCTGCGCCATCAACACTACGAGGGCTACCTGACCCGCATGAACGAGGAGCTCGAGGCCAACAAGAACACCCTCGAGGGCCGCATCCACGGCCTCTTCATCGACACCGTGCGCACCCTCGTCGCCGCCATCGACGCCAAGGACACCTACACCGGCGGCCACTCCGAGCGCGTCAGCTTCTTCGCCGTGCGCATCGCCGAGCAGCTCAAGGTCCCGCGGCCGATGGTCCGCACCATCGAGCTCGGCGCCCTGCTGCACGACGTCGGCAAGATCGGCATCCCCGACAAGGTCCTCAACAAGCCCGGCGCGTTGACCCTCGACGAGATCGAGATCATCCGCCAGCACACCATCCTCGGCGGGCAGATCCTCGAGAAGTCACCCGAGCTCGCCGAGCTGCGCCGCTTCGCCCTCCACCACCACGAGCGCTGGGACGGCACCGGCTACCCCGACCGCCTCGCCGCCGCCGACATCCCCCAGAGCGTGCGCGTCGTCAGCGTCGCCGACTGCTGGGACGCCATGGTCTCCGACCGCATCTATCGCGCCGGCATGGAGCCTCATATCGCGGCCGAAAAAGTCGCCAGGCTCGGCGGCACCCAGTTCGACCCCGAGGTCGTCGAGGCCATGATGTCGGTCTGGCGCCAGCTCGAGCTGCCCGCCAACCTGCGCCCGCTCAAGTCCCGCATGACCCCGCACGAGAACCGCTCCCCCCGGGTCAGCGAGTGCGGCGAGACCTACCACGTGCACGACTGACCACCCCGGCGCAAACCCGCGCCCAGCCGCGCCCACGCGCCCGCTCGAGGTTCTCATTCCCGTCGCTGTCCGGCTGTGGCATCGTGGCCGCGGCGATGCAGCCCTCCCCGGTCCAGTGCCCCGAGTGCGGCGCCCCGGCGCCCTTTCGCGGCGCCGCCATCTCGCTCGTCTGCGAGTATTGCGGCAGCACCGTCGTGCGCACCGGCGTCGACCTGCGACTGGTCGGCAAGGTCAGCGCGTTGCTCGACAACGGCAGCCCGATCCTGCTCGGCAGCACCGGCAAGCTCGACGCGCTGCCCTTCGAGCTCGTCGGCCGCCTCCAGCTCCGCCACGGCCGCGGCACCTGGAACGAATGGTTCGTCAACTTCGCCGACGGCACCATCGGCTGGCTCGCCGACGCCCAGGGCAGCTATAGCCTGCTGCGCCCGCGCGACAAGTCGATCGTCGCCGGCAAGGTCCCCCCCTTCGCACGCCTCGAGCTCGGCCAGCCGATCGTCATTCAGGGCGTGCCCCACGTGCTCGTCGAGCGCCGCGCCGCCACCTATCAGGGCGCCGAGGGCCTGCTCCCCTTCGAGGCCGAGCCCGGCCTGGAGTTCTTCAGCGCCGACCTGCGCGGCCACGACGGTGAGTTCGTGACCCTCGACTACGGCGAGGCCGGCGACCACCAGCGCCCGACCCTCTACACCGGCCGCGCCGTCGACCTCGGCGGCATCGGCCTGCAACCACTGCGCAGATTCGCGGGCTGGCGCGCATGACCCTCGAACCGACCAAGAAGTTGTTTCGCGACGAGGCCCAGGCCGAGAGCATCAAGTGCCTCGGCTGCGGCGGACCGATCACCTTGCACAGCTTCGGCGCGGTGCAGCGGGTGATCTGCCCCCACTGCGGCAGCGCGCTCGCCCCCGCCGACAGCGGCGCGCTCGCCTTGCTGGAGGCCGCGACCCGCAAGCATCAGGACTCCGTGCTCCCGCTGCACGCGCGCGGCACCCTCGATGGCGTCGAGTGGGAGATCATCGGCATCTGCTGGCGCCGCTGCGTCGTCGAGGGCGTCGCTTACCCCTGGCAAGAGTTCCTGCTCTTCAACCCCTACCGCGGCTTTCGCTGGCTGATCCACAGCAACACCGACGGCCACTGGACCCTCGGCGCCAACCTCGACGGCGCCCCGGAGATCCTGGAGACCCGGCACCAACGCGTGCGCTTCAAGAAGCGCCGCTACAAGCACTTCCAGGGCGCCAACGCCGTCGTCACCTACGTCGAGGGCGAGTTCACCTGGGAGGTCCACGTCGGCGACCGGGCCGACGCCAACGACTTCATCGACCCGCCCCACGGCCTCTCGATCGAGCAGTCCAGCGGCCCCGACGGCGCCGAGCTCAACTTCACGATCCAGCAACACATCGACGCCAAGGCGGTCTGGAAGGCCTTCGCGCGGCCCGGCAAGCCCCCGAAGACCCGGGGCGTCGGCGCCCTGCAACCGAACCCCTGGCGCCGCCACCGGGCCCAGATCTGGCTGTCCTTCCTCGTCTTCCTGTTCCTGCATGCATTCCTGAGCAAGCGCCTCGAGGACTCCCGCAAGCCCCACACCGTCATCGAGGAGAAGAACCTCGCCTTCGACGAGTCCATCTCGCGCGAGCTCACGATCGGCCGCGAGGGCGAGCGCACCGCGATCGAGTTCCACTTCTCGCCCGACCCGCTCGACAACACCTGGGCCTACGCCGAGGTCATGCTGATCAACATCGCCACCGAGCAGGCCGTCGCCTTCGGCGTCGAGGCCAGCTACTACCACGGCATGGACGACGGCGAGTATTGGTCCGAGGGCCACGGCCGCGGGGCCGTCACCATCGGCGGCTTCGAGGGCGGCAAGTACCTGCTGCAGATCCAGACCCAGCGCGACACCACCTCGCTCGGCGGCGGGCCCTTCTTCATCGGCGCGACCCGCCACCCGACCAGCTACGGCATCGAGCTCGTCGAGGACGTCTATCTCACCCGCTACAGCGGGCTCGCCCTGCTCGTCATCTTCGGCGTGCCGATGTTCGGCGGCCTGATGGGCTGGATCTTCGAGCGCCGCCGCTGGCGAAACAGCGACTACGCCCCCGGCGGCGGCTGACAGGAGCCCGGCGATGTTTCGTACCTTCTACTGGATCTGCGCGACCCTCGTCCTGCTGCTGCTGCTCTTCGACGGCGCCGCGGGCCATGTGTTGACCACCACCCCCGAACGCGGCAAGGTCGAGCGTGACCCCGTCGGCGGCACCATCCGCGGCCACGGCGCCTTCATTTGGTTCGGCGGCGGCTATCAGGGAGGAAAGTGACCATGAACCCCATCGACCCCGTCGTGACCACCACCGCCGCAACCGCCACGGCCGACCCCGGCTTCAGCTTCCACTTCCTGTATCAGCTGCTCCCGGCCGCCAGCTTCGCCCTGCTCGGCATGCTGCTGTTCGGCCTGGCCTGGGTCATCGTCGTCAAGGTCTCCCCGTTCAGCATCCGCAAGGAGATCGAGGAGGACCAGAACACCGCCCTCGGCATCATCCTCGGCGCCCTGCTGATCGGCATCGCCATCATCATCGCCGCCGCCGTCTCCGGCTGAGCCGATGATCCGACGCCGCGATGACGACATGACAGGTTGAAGTCTTGGCCCTCCCGCTCCGACGCTCCCAGGATCCCCCGCCCGACGAGCCCGACCCAGCCTCGCCCGGCCCACGCCCCGGCGCCCGCCTGCTGCTCGCCTCCGTGCTGGTGGTCGCCACCTGCGGCCTGATCTACGAGCTGATCGCCGCGACCATGGCCAGTTATCTGCTGGGCGACTCGGTCACCCAGTTCAGCCTGGTGATCGGCGTCTACCTCAGCGCGATGGGCCTCGGCTCCTGGCTCAGCAAGTCGATCGAGCGCGACCTCTACGACCGCTTCATCACCGTCCAGCTGATCATCGCCGTCGTCGGCGGGCTCTCGGCCGCGAGCCTGTTCCTCGGCTACGCCTACCTCAGCACCATCCGCCCGCTGCTGTTCTCGATCCTCGTGCTGGTCGGCACCATGGTCGGCCTCGAGATCCCGCTGCTGATGCGCATCCTCAAGGACGGCCAGGACCTCAAGGACCTGGTCGCCCGCGTGCTCGCCTTCGACTACATCGGCTCGCTGGTCGCCAGCGTGCTGTTCCCCCTCGCGCTGCTGCCCTACCTCGGCCTCGTGCGCACCAGCCTGCTGTTCGGCCTGCTCAACGCCCTCGTGGCGATCCTCTGCGCCCACAGCTTTCGCCGCCAGCTCACCCGTCCCCGCGCCGCGCTCGGCCGCAGCGTGCTCGTCGCAGTCGTGCTCGCCGCCCTGCTCGCCTTCGGCCACAAGATCGAGCGCTTCGCCGAGAACCAGCTCTACGACGCTCCCGTCGTGTTCTCCAACAAGACCGCCTATCAGCGCCTCACCCTCACCCGCTGGGCCGACGACCTCCGCCTCTACATCGACGGCAACCTGCAATTCAGCAGCGTCGACGAGCACCGCTACCACGAGGCCCTGGTCCACCCCGCCATGTCCGCATACCAGGCGGCTGGAAAGCCGACCCGCCGCGCCCTCGTGCTCGGCGGCGGCGACGGCCTCGCGGTCCGCGAGCTGCTCAAGTACCCCGCGCTCGAGCACGTCGACCTCGTCGACCTCGACCCCGGCATGACCGAGCTGTTTCGCAGCAACACCCAGCTGCTGCGCCTCAATCACGACAGCCTGCACGACCCGCGGGTCGCCATCCATAACGCCGACGCGATGCGCTGGCTCGAGTCGTACCTGCAGGGCGGCGGGGTCCCCTTCGACGTGGTGCTCGTCGACCTCCCCGACCCCAACAACTTCTCGCTCGGCAAGCTCTACTCCCACCCCTTCTACCGGCTGCTGCGCCACGCCCTCGCCGAGGACGGCGTCGGCGTGATCCAGGCGACCTCGCCGTACCTCGCGCCGCGCTCCTACTGGTGCATCGTCAAGACCCTCGCGGCCGCCGACCTGCACCCGCTGCCCTACCACGCGCACGTGCCCTCCTTCGGCGACTGGGGCTTCGCCCTGATCTCCCGCAGCTCCCGTCCCCCGCCCGAACGCCTCGCCCCCGTCGAGCTGCGCTTCCTCAGCGACGACCTGCTCGCCGGCCTGTTCGTCTTCCCCGCCGATCAACAGCCCCCCGAGGTCGAGATCAATCGCCTCGGCGACCAGCTCCTCGTCCATTATTATGAGCAAGACCTGCGCGGCCCCGGCGGCGGCGGCCGTCGCAGCTGACGCCATGCCCCGCCGCAAGACCGACCTGCCCCCGGGGACATGTGCCAACACGCATGCTCCAAAAGCCAGCTCGAAGACGGACGACCTGCCTCATAAGACATGTGCTCACGAACATGCCCCTTCAGCAGGCTCGAACGCCCCTGGCCCGCCAGCCGCGAGCCGCGATGCAGCCTGCCCTGAGGGACAGGTCCCGATCGTCGCGCTCAGCCGTCGCACCCTGCTCGCCGCCGCGACGGCCGCCGCCACCGCCGCCGCGTGCGGCCCCTCGACGCCCCCACCACCGATCACCGCCTTCGTCGGCCCGGACCCGGCCCAGGCCCACCGCCTGCGCGACGGCGGCTGGCCCGAAGGACCGATTGTAAAACCAGACATCCACACCCAGGTGGCGATCGTCGGCGGCGGCGTCGCGGGCCTCGCCGCCGCCTGGCGCCTGCGTCGCGCCGGCCTCGACAATTTTAACCTGTTCGAGCTCGAGCCCGAGCTGGGCGGCACCGCCCGCGGCGGCCAGCTCCCGCGCTCGCCCCACCCGCTCGGCGCCCACTACCTGCCCAGCCCGCACCCCGAGTGCCGGGCGCTCGAGCTGCTGCTCACCGAGCTCGGCATCATCGTCGGCCGCGACGCCGGCGGCCGCGCCGAGTACCTGCCCAGTGCGATCGTCGCCGCCCCGACCGAGCGCCACC
>NZ_JACCSO010000376.1 GCF_013812955.1 Nannocystis sp.
GAAGAACACCACGAAGACCGGCAGCGACACCAGCTGCAGCGGAGGCAGGAGGTCGTGCTCGTGCTTCGAGAAGTTACGAACCACGAAGCCGGCGACGATGCAGACCAGCAGCAGCTCGAGGTGCATCGCCCGGGCCATCTCGGCGACGACCAGCACCAGGGCGGCGACGAACAGCAGCATCTCGGCGCGGATGAAGCGCACGTACGCGATCAGGAGCCCGCCGACGGCGGTGCCGGCGACGATCGACAGGCCCAGCTCCTCGCCGACGTGCAGCAGCACGTCCGCGCCGATCGCCCCGCCGGAGACCAGCGAGTGCGCGACCGCGATCGCCAGCGCCATCATCACGACGACGACCAGGTCCTTGAGCACCGCCGCGCCGAGCACCAGCTCCGACAGCCGCCCGCGCGCGCCGGTCTCGCTGACGACCGCGAGCGCGATCGCCGGGCTGGTGCCGATCGCCAGGGCGCCGAACACCAGCCCGAGGGCGACGGTCGCGGTGGTGTCCGGCATGCCGAGCGGGTGGAACAGCAGCTCGACGCCGATCAAGGTCGTCGCCACCAGCGGCACGGTGATCAGCAGCTTGGCCAGCGTGGTCGCCCCGAGCGTGCGCGCCAGCCGGCGCAGCGCGTGGATCTCGAGCTCGAGGCCGGCGGTCAGCGCGATCAGTCCGACCGCGAGGGTGTTGAACATCCGCATCTCGGCGACCACGTCGAGCGAGAGCACGTCGGCGACGTAGGGCCCGAGGACCACGCCCGACAGGATGTAGCCGGTCACCTTGGGCAGCCCGGCGCGCGCGAGCAGCTCGGCGAGGGCGAACGCGGCGAGCAGCACGAAGCCGATCGCCGCCAGCGTCAGGGCCGCGCCGCCCTTGTCGTCCTCGGTGCCGAGCGTGCGTAGCCCGAGCATGAGCGCCAGCAGGCCGGCGACCACGAAGATCCGCTTCATGCCCCCGCCCCCCTCATCGCCGCCACAGGTCCTTGGTGAACACGCTGAGCAGCACGAATACCTCGAGACGGCCCGCGATCATGCACACCGACAGCACCAATTGACCGAGCGCCGGCACGTCGGCGAAGTTGCGCGTCGGGCCGACGCTGCCGAGCCCGGGCCCGACGCTCGACAGGCAGGCGATGGTGCCGCTGGTCGCCGAGATCAGGTCGAGCCCGAGCGCGACCAGGACCAGCGAGCTCAGGGCGAAGATGGCGATGTAGACGGTGAAGAACACCAGCACCGACGAGATGATCTGCGCCGGGATCGCGGCGCGCCCGAGCTTGACGGTCTGGACCAGGTTCGGGCTGGTCGCCGTCTGCAGCTCGCGGCCGATCGCCTTGAGCAGCAGGAGCACCCGCACCGCCTTGAGGCCGCCCGCCGTCGAGCCGGCGCAGCCGCCCATGAACATGCACAGGAACAGCACGAAGCGGCAGATGTCCGGGTAGGAGTCGAAGTCCTCCGTCATGTAGCCGGTGGTGCTGGTGACCGCGAGGGTCTGGAAGCTCGCGTAGCGCAGCGACTCGGCGACGTCCGGGTGGCGGTCCCAGATCGCCCAGGCGATCAGCAGCGACACCGCGAGGTTGACGCCCAGGTAGAAGCGCAGCTCCGGGTTGCCGGTCAGGTCGCGCCAGCGGCCGCGCAGGGCCATGTAATACAGGCCGAAGTTGCAGCCGGCGATGAACATGAACGCGATCGTCACCCAGTCGATGAAGGCCGACTGGTAGTGGCCGATGCTGGCGGCGCGGGTCGAGAAGCCGCCGGTGCCGATCGTCGACATCGCGTGGCAGATCGCGTCGTAGGGCGACATGCCGCCGACCACGTAGAGCAGCGTGCACAGCAGCACCAGCGCGCCGTAGATCCACCACAGCGCCAGGGCGGTCTGCTTGATCCGCGGCCGCAGGCCCTCCGACGAGGGGCCCGGCACCTCGACCTTGAACAGCTGCTTGGCGCCGACGCCGAGCTGCGGGAACACGGCGACGAACAGCACGACGATGCCCATCCCGCCGATCAGGTGCATCTCGCAGCGCCAAAGGTTGGTCGCGCGCGTCAGCGCCTCGACGTCGGGGATCACGCTGCCGCCCGAGGTCGTGAAGCCCGACGCGGCCTCGAAGATCGCCGCCGGCAGGCTCGCTATCGACCCGTCGATCACGAAGGGCAGCGCCCCGAACAGGCTCATCGCCAGCCACACCAGCACGACCACGCCGATCGCGTCCTTGCGGTGGATCGAGTCGTCGGCGCCGCGGCCGAGCCAGCGCAGCAGCAGGGCCATCAGCGCGCAGCCGGCCGACGACGCCCCGTAGGCGAGCACCCCGAGCG
>NZ_JACCSO010000413.1 GCF_013812955.1 Nannocystis sp.
GCCCCACGCATGTCCGCCGCGCCTGACACCGACCTCCGGTACATGCGCGAGGCCCTGCGCCTCGCCGCGGCCGCCGCGGCCCGCGGCGACGTGCCCGTCGGCGCGCTCGTCGTCCAGGACGGCCGCATCACCGGCACCGGCTTCAACACCCGCGAGGCCCACGCCGACCCCACCGGCCACGCCGAGATCGTCGCCCTGCGCGAGGCCTGCCGCCGCGCCGGCCGCTGGCGGGTCGATGGCGCCACCCTCTACGTCACCCTCGAGCCCTGCCCCATGTGCGCCGGCGCCCTCGTCAACGCCCGCATCGCCCGCGTCGTCTACGGCGCCGCCGACCCCAAGGCCGGCGCCGTGCGCTCGCTGTTCACCCTGTGCGACGACCCGCGCCTGAACCATCGTTTGCAGGTCGAGCCCGGCGTGCTCGCCGAGCCCTGCGCCGAGCTCCTGCAGCGCTTCTTTCGCGACGCCCGCGCCCGCGGTCGCCGTGACCTGTCCCCGAGGACATCCACCGCCGGAGGCCCGCCATGAGCGAACTCCACCTGGTCCAGCAGCTGATCGGCCGCGAGCGCCTGAGCCTCGACCTCTGCGCGCGCGGCCGCACCTGCTTCCTCTCCCACATCGGCGCCGCCCCACGCCTCGTCCCCGGCGCCTGGATCGGCCACCGCGACCTCATCTACGCGCTCGCCCTCGCCAACCTCGCCCCCCAGCAGCGCACCGCCCTCGCCCGCGCCGTGCTCGTCGAACACGGCCGCGAATTCGGGGTCGGCCGCCTCGTCCTCAACACCCTCGCCTCCGGCCTCCCGCTCGGCGGCAGCAGCCTGCGCCTCCAGCCCCGCGGCAACGGACCGGTCTGCCTCTACACCTGGGCCCTCGGCGAGGCCGCGACCGCTGCCCCGTGTGAGTGGCTGCTGCTGCGCGCCGAGCCGACCTGGGCGCAAGACGACCCGCCCCGCCCGCTCGCCGCCGCGGCCCTCGAGACCCTGCACGCCCTCGACGCCAGCGTCACCGTGCTCGTCGCCACCGCCGCCGACGCCCGCCAGATCGCCGACCGCTGCCTGACGAAGGTCCCCTTCACCGCCCACCCGCGGTTCTTGCCGCACCTCGAGGGCGCCGACCATCGCGCCCGGATCCGCGTGTGGCCGCACGACGCCGTCGACGCCCCCGGCTTTTGGCCTGCCGCCACGAGCGAGACCGGCGCGGTGATCCTGGTCGACGCGCCGGAGCCCGTGCGCCGTCAGGTCGAGGCCTGGCACGGCAACCACCCCGAGACCCGCCGCATCGAGCTCGCCCGCGCCGGCTGCCCCGGCCGCCTCGGCCGCGCCGCCCTGGCCGACCTGTGGCGCCGCTGCGAGCAGCCCCAGATCCTTCTCCGCGGCGACCCCGAGTGGGCCAGCGACGCCCGCCGCTTCCTCCACGAGCTCGGCGCCCGCGTCGAGGCCCAGGCCCAGGGCACCCAGCTCCCGCTGCTGTAGGCCACCAGCGAGTATGCGAAGCTGGCGAGGGCATGACGCGCCGACTGTTCCTCGTGTTCATGGTGAGTTGTGGTGGAGCTCCGGCGCCGCCAGCAACCGCGATCCAGGTCAGCGCCGCCGACACCCGGAGCGAGAGCCCGGAGATCTACGAATGTGTGCTCCAATGGGAGGAGCTCGCGGCCACGGCCCCGACGACGCTCCCGCTGTTGCTCGGGCCGGTCGCCACGCTCCCCGACGACTGCGACGTCGACTTCGATCCCATGCGCCTGCTCGACGACCCCGCGGCTTGCCGCGAACCAACCTGTGAGCGGGCCGTGTTCGCCGGCGGCCGGCAAGGAGCGCTGCTGCGCCAGGGCCCCGGCGGGAGCGGTCGATTTTGGAGCGTGGGGCTCGTGGTCGCGGACGGGCAGCGCCGGCGCTTCGTTTGCATGACGGCCTCGACCGTGGGTTGGCGGCATCTCCACCCCATGGCCGCGCAGATCGGTCCGCTGCAATGGCTCGCGGATCTCGACGGCGACGGCGCGGCCGAGGTCATCATCTGGCAGCGCCTGCCGTGGGGATACAGCGAGGCGAGCAACGCCCTGGTACCCATCATCTATGTCCTCGACGGCGAGCGCCTGGTCCGTAGCGACCGCAGCGGCGTCGCCGTGGCCGCGACCATGGCAGCCGCCTACCGGAGCCTCGCTGTCATGACCCCGAACGATCGCGAGTCCGTCGCCTGCTATCGCGCCGTCGCGGATGCGCTCGATCACTGGGGCGAGCGCTAGCTTCACCGAGGACTGGCCCACCCGTGGCCTGGTCGGTCGGCAGCCGGCCGTGACACCCCGTCCCCGCTCAGCCTCGTCGCCGCCGCAGCCCCAACAACATCAGCCCGAGCAGCCAGGCACCGGGCCTCGAACCCGACGCGCCGCGGCACCCACAACCACCATCCTCGTTTTGCGCCCCGCTGTCGGTCGCGCCGTCCGAACCGGAGCTCTGGCCGGACGTGAGCGCGCCGCCGTCGCTATCCTCGGTGGTCGTATTCGCCCCGCTGGTCGGGCTGCTCGCCCCGCCGGTCGGGCTGGACCCCGTCTCGCCGCTGGTCGTCGAGCCCTCGACATCACTGGTCTGCCCCGGCCCGCCGGTCTCGCCCGCGGTCTCGCCCGCGGTCTCGCCTCCGGTCGTCTCACCGCCCCCGCTCCCGGCCTCGACCGGCACGCCGCCGACGCAGCCGTCGCCGTCGTACTCGATCGCGCCGATGTCGTGTGTGCCGTCGTCGCGGAGGTTGCCGCAGTAGTCGTCCGTGACCTCCGGCAGCGCCAGACCGAGGTCGACGAGCGCCGCGCCGTCCTTGAGCGTGAAGTCGAAGGCTCCGGCGTCCACGAACCACGCCCCGAAGTCACCAAGAGTGACCTCGGAGAGGTTGTTCATCTTCATCGACGACCCGCCGTCGCGGTCGCGGATCTTGCCGTTCATGAGGTTGTTGGCGACCAGGCCGGTGGTCTGCGCGAAGCGCATGTCGATGCCGGCGGTATTGAACAGCGTGTTGTTGACGATCTTCGAGTCCGCCCCCGCGTTGACATAAATGCCGACATCCGCCGGGCAGTTGACGATCAGGTTGTTGCGAAGGATGCCGCGCTCGTGCTCCGGCTTGCAGGCCCCGTCCTCGCAGATCGAGTCCGGTCCGGTGCCGCCGCCGCCGAGCGACAGCCCGAGCCGCACCTGACCGCTGTGCAGCAGCTCGCAGACCACCAAATTGCGCTCGATCAGCCCGTCCTTGCTGTGCCCCTTCAAAAATGCCGCGTAGCTGACATTGTCGCCGCCGCCCTTGGCGTGGTCATGAATGAAATTGCCGCGCAGCACCCAGCGCTGGCCGCCGACGATGTCGATCGGCGTCACCGGGTTGCTCGTGTCGCGCGGCGCCGGATTATAAAGTTCGTTGTATTCGATGACGACGTCGTCGGGCCACACGAAGCTGTCGCCCGGCCCGATCGGCTCGCCGTTGCCCTTGATCATCGCGTTGAAGCCGTGCATCCGGTTGTGGTGCAGCCACGTGTGCTCGGCCGCGCCGGTGACGTGAAACGCGTGCTCGCAGTCGCTGTCGTTCGCGCAGATGCCCTCGATGTCGAGGTTCGCGAACTCCCAGTGCGGCCCGCGGACATGAAAGCCCTCGACCGCGTCGAAGCGGATCGTCACCGTCCCGAGCTCCGCCGCCTGGACCACGATCGGCGCGTCCGCCGTGCCCGCCGCCGCGCAGGCGATCTTGCTCTGGTGGACCTCGTAGGTCCCTGGCGCCAGCACGATCGTGTCCCCCGCCTGGGCCGCCTGGATCGCGCTCACCAGGCCCGCCACGTCGGCGACCGGGACCTCACCGGCCCTCGCGCGGGGACTGGCGAGCGCGACAAAAACTAAAGTGACGGCCGGAGACAGGAGCCTGGACATCCCGCCACGCTATCACCACATCGCCTCCCACGGCCCGCGCGTGGCCGCTCACGCCATATTCGCCCCCTCGCGCTGGCCTTGAGGACCACGTCTGCCCGCGGTTCCGCGCCCCTGATGCGATCTGGAGCTTGTGTCGCCGCTCCCGTACAATCCCCCGGCTCGCACGATGGACCCTCGCCTACCTCTGCCGCCCTGGGTGCCCCTCCTGCTCGGTCTCGCCGGCATCGCCGCCGCGTTTGCGCTGCAGGCTCCGATCGCCGGGACCGCGGCCGCCGTCGCCGCGCTCGCCGCGGGCGTCACCGGCTGGCTGATCGCCTCGCGAGCCGAGCTCGCGCTCGGCCGCGCCGAGGAGGACCGCCTCGCCCTCAAGGAAGCCGAGGGCCGCTCGCGCCAGTCCGAGCGCGCGCTGCAGGAGCAGGGGTCGCACGCCCAGGGTCTGCAGGCCCAACTTCAGTCCGCGCAGGTCCAACTTCAAGCCGCGCAACAACAGCAGCGCGCCACCGAGGTCCAGGCCCACGAGCTCGCCGCCCGCGTCCAGACCCTCGACGCCGAGAACCGCAACCTCCAGCTCCAGACCCGCACCCAGGAGATCGAGGCCCGCAGCCTGCAGACTCGCGTCCAGGAGCTCGTCGCCCGCGCCCAGGAGGCCGACGAGCGCGCCCGCTCGCTCGCCGCCGAGCTCCAGCGTGCACCGCAGCAGCCCACCAGCGGCACCAAAAACTCGCGCGACGAGCTCGACGCGCTGCGCGAGGCCCACACCCAGGACCAGACCGAGCTGCGCCAGCTGCAGACGCGCCTCACCGAGGTCCTGAGCCAGCGCGACGGGGCGATGCGCGACGCCAAGCAGCTGCAGGCGATGATCGACAGCGGCCTGCCGACCGGCGGTCTCGACGACGAGGCGACCGCGCTGCTGCACGAGCTCAACGAGGGCTTCACTTCATCGGCGCAGGCGATCGAGGAGACCTCGCAGGCGCTGACCTCGGTCAACGGCGGGCTCAAGGGCATCGCCGACAACGTCGAGCTGCTGGCCTCCAACGCCGAGGAGAGCGCGAGCAGCATCCTCGAGATGGCGGCCGCCAACGACGAGGTCGCCGAGAGCATGTTGAACCTCGCGGCCTCCGTGCAGGAGACCGCCACCTCGATCGAGGAGATGACCTTCTCGGTGAAGGAGGTCGCCAAGAACATCGAGGCCCTGAGCTCGACCGCCGAGGAGACCTCCGCGGCGATGAACGAGATGGACGGCTCGATCCAGCAGGTCGAGAACAACGCCAACGAGACCGCGCAGCTGTCGGAGGAGGTCGTGTGGGCGGCCGAGGGCGGCGTCGATGCGATCAACCAGACCATCGAGGTCATCAACCTGATCAAGACCCACTCGGCCGACGGCGTGACGGTCATCAGCCGGCTCGGCGAGCGCATCAGCGAGATCGGCAAGATCCTGAGCGTCATCGACGACGTCTCGGAGCAGACCAACCTGTTGGCCCTGAACGCCGCGATCATCGCCGCGCAGGCCGGTGAGCACGGCAAGGGCTTCGCGGTGGTCGCCGACGAGATCAAGGACCTCGCCGAGCGCTCCGCGACCTCGACCAAGGAGATCGTCGACATCATCAAGGCCGTCCAGCGCGAGAGCCGCAACGCGATCGAGGCGGTGCAGCGCTCGAGCAAGGCCGTCGACGACGGCGTGCGCGTCAGTCATCAGGCCGAGGACGCGCTCAAGCGGATCTCCGACTCCGCCCGCCGCTCGACCCACATGGTCCGCGAGATCGCCCGCGTCGCCGTCGAGCAGACCAAGAGCTCGAAGCAGGTCACCGACGCGATCAACGTCGTCGCCACCACCGTGCAGCAGGTCGCCACCGCCACCGCCGAGCAGGCCCGCGGCGCCGAGCAGATCATGCGCTCGGCCGAGAAGATGAAGACGATCACCCGCCACGTCGAGCGCTCCACCCAGGAGCAGACCCGCGGCTCGCGGCAGATCACCCGCGCCATCGAGACCATCTCGGAGATGGTCAGCCAGCTCAGCAAGGCCCACCGCGTCCAGGCCCAGGGCGCCGACACGATCCTCGACGGCCTCGAGTCGGTCCGCGAGGGCATGCAGTATCAGCGCAGCCTCATCGAGCAGCTCGCCGCCCGCGTCGGCCTCAGCCCGGCGCCGCGTCGCAACCCTCGCCCCAACCGTCACAAGTAGCCCGCAGCGGCCGCCCCGCCCCGGGC
>NZ_JACCSO010000422.1 GCF_013812955.1 Nannocystis sp.
GCCCGGGGCCTGGCCGGCGGCGCCGACCTCGAACTCGACACCCGGGTCGAGGCCGACGGCACCCGGCGCCTGCTGCTGCGCCCGCGCCGGTAACACCGCCCCGGTCCCCGCGTTGAACCCTCCACGACGCCACCCCTGGCTGCTCGGTGGGCCGAAGTCCCGCCGATCCCGTACGCTAGGGACCCGCCCGAGGTCTGCCATGTCCAGGTCCAAGCTCAGCCCCGAGGTCCAGTCATCGCTCACGCGCCGCAGCTTCATCGGCCGCGCCGCTTCCGGCACCGTGATCGCCGCGATGGGCGGCGGCATGTTCTACGCGCTCAGCGATCGGCTCACCCGCGAGGCCCGGGCGATGTCCCTCGAGGACGGCCGCCCGCGCCTCCCGCCGGGCCAGCGCGCGCTCGAGGCCCTGCGCCCGATGGGCGGCACCCCTGGCGCGCCCGGCATCACCGATTTCCGGCTCAAGATCCACGGCGACGTCGAGCGCCCCTTCGAGCTCGACTGGGCCGGCCTGCTCGCCCAGCCCCAGGCCGACCTCGAGCTCGACGTGCACTGCGTCACCGGCTGGTCGCTGCTCGGCGCCGCCTGGCGAGGCGTGCGCATCAAGGACCTCGCCGCCGCCGCCGGCCTCAAGCCCGGCACCCGCCACGTCGTCTTCGAGGCCGCCCACGGCTACACCGCCAACGTCCTGCTGCGCCACGCCCTCGACCCCAACGCGATCGTCGCCCACCGCCACGACGGCAAGCCGCTCGCCCGCCCGCATGGCGCCCCCGTGCGCGCCGTCGTGCCCGACCTCTACTTCTGGAAGTCGGCGAAGTGGCTGACCGGCATCAAGTTCGTCGCCCGCGACGAGCCCGGCTACTGGGAGACCCGCGGTTACCACAACCACGCCGACCCCTGGCTCGAAGAACGCTATGGCTGATGATCCCAGGCCCACCCATCGTCGCACCTTCATGACGCGCGCGCGGCCGTGGCTGCGCGCGCTCCACCGCGACCTCGGCTACCTCGCCGTCGGCCTCACCGTCGTCTATGCGCTGTCCGGCATCGCGGTCAATCACATCGCCGACTGGGATCCCAACTTCGACAACTTCGAGGCCCGGCACCAGCTCGCGCTGCCCTTGCCCACCGACGATCAGGCGCTCGCCGATCGCCTACTGTCCGAGCTCGCCGTCAGCGACAAGCCGACCGAGGTCTACCGCAGCGACGTGCACGAGGTCTCGGTCCTGCTCGACCAGCGCAGCTTCCACGTCGACACCCGGACCGGCGCCGTGCTCGAGGACGGCCAGCGCCCGCGCTTCCTGCTGCGGGTCGCCAACTGGTTGCACCTCAACCGCGGCAAGAAGGCCTGGACCTACGTCGCCGACGGTTACGCCGGCTTCTTGCTGATCCTCGCCGCCACCGGCCTGGTCATGCTGCCCGGCCGCAAGGGCCTGATCGGCCGCGGCGGCATCATGGTCGCTCTGGGTGTCGCGGTGCCGGTCCTCTACGTCACCCTCTCCGGCGGCCCCTGACTTCTCAGGCCGCCGACTTCTTGTCGAGGCGCTCGTGCAGGAATCCGAGCACGCGCTGCAGCGCCTGCTCGGTCGGGTGCCCGGCCTCGCGCACCAGGTCGATCGTCAGCACGCTGTGCGCCGCGGCCTTGATGCCGTGCGCGTTGCCCTTGCCCGAATCGATCTCGATCGCCTCGAAGCCATCCTTCAGCTCCTGCTTCAACGCGGCGAAGCGCTCGCGTGGGACCTTGCCGTCGGCCGTGAAGCACAGCCCGAGCACCTTGTAATCCTCCTCCGCGACGCGGCGCTGGATCGTCTGCAGCTCCTCGCCCGAGATCGCCAGCGCCGAGCGCCGGTCCTTGCTGGTCGGCAGCGGCAGCGCCGGCTGTGACAGCACCGGGGCCATCAGCGACGGCTCGACCGCCATCGACAGCGCGAAGTTGCCGGTCAGGCACATGCCGATCGCGCCGACGCCCGGACCGCCGAGCTCGGCGTGCAGCTCGCGGGTCAGCCCGCGCAGCCAGTTGGTGATCGGGCTCGACTGGTGCGCCGCGAGCAGCTTGAACTCTTTGCTGATGCACAGCTTGAGCATCGTCCCCACCGCATAACCGGCGGTGACCGGCTTGCCGGTGGTCCCGAACAGCTCGGGCAGCAGCACCGTGAAGCCGTTGTCGACGAGGATGTTCGCGAAGTCGATCACGCCGGGGTGAATGCCCGGCACCTCGGTGATGACGATGACGCCGGGGCCCGAGCCCTTCCGGTAGACCGTCTTGGTGATACCCTCGTGCGTGAACTCCTGCTCGCTATATCCCGGAATCGCCATGTCCGGATTATACCCAGCCCCCGGCGAGGCTTGTCAATTATCGACCAGCGAGGCAACGTCCTGACCGCCGTGTCCTACGCGTTTTACAACACCCTCCACATCGTCGGCATCATGCTGGTGTTTATGTCGCTCGGAGCCACGGTTCTCCACGCGGCCAACGGCGGCACCCGCGAGCACAACCCCTCGCGCAAGCTGGTCGCCGCGCTGCACGGCATCGGCCTGCTGGTGATCGTCGTCGCCGGCTTCGGCATGCTCGCCAAGAACGGGGGCATGAACGCCGGGCTGCCGGGGTACATCCACCCCAAGCTGCTGATCTGGCTGCTCCTGGGCGCAGCGCCGGTGCTCATCGCCCGCAAGCCCGGCCTCGCCAAGGCGATGTGGCTGATCATCCCGCTGCTGGGCGCCACGGCCGCCTTCTTCGGCATCAACCACAGCTAGGCTCGAGTCGGTCCCGGCCCAAATCCGCCCGAGACCTCGGCAAAACGCCTCACAAACAGCGTTTGTTGCGACATTGCCGCCGGTGTTACGCTTGAGGACCGTGCTCGCCTCGCTGCCACCGCCGCCACGCCGCCACGTCCCGTCCGGCCTCGACCTGACCGCCCTGCCGGCGCTCTCGGCCTGTTACGACGAGCTCGCCGAGCGGCCCCTGCCGAGCGGCGACCTGTGGGCCCTCGAACAATGGTTACGCGACTGGAGCGAGCTCGAGGCCCTGATCGGCGAGGAGCAGACCCTCCGCGAGATCGCCGTCACCTGCCACACCGACGACCCGGCGCTCGAGGCCGCCTACCTCGACCTCGTCGATCGGGTCGCCCCGCATTGCAAACCACTGCGTGATCGCCTGGCCCGCCGCCTCGTCGCGCACCCCGACGCCGGCGCCCTCGCCCCCGAGCGCCACGCCTGCCTGCTGCGCTCCCTCGCCAACCAGGTCGACCTCTACCGCGAGGCCGTCGTCCCGCTCGAGGCCGGCGAGCAGCGCCTGTGCGCCGAGCACCAGAAGCTACGCGGCGGCATGCGGGCCGAGTTCCTCGGCGAGCTGCGCACCCTCGAGGCCATCGAGGCCGACGAGGATCATCATATCCGCGGCCACCGCGAGGCCGCCTGGTACGCGGTGACCGCCCGCTTCATCGCCGACAAGCCCGCCCTCGACGATGTCTTCACCCGCATGCTCGACAACCGGCTCGCCCAGAGCGAAGCGGCCGGCTTCCCCGACTACCGCGCCTACCGGTTTCGCAAGCTCGGCCGCTTCGACTACGGCCCCGACGACTGCCTCAAATTCCACGCCGCCATCGAGGCCGCCGTCGTCCCGCTCGCCCGCGACCTGATCGATCGCCGCCGCCGCGACCTCGCCCTGGGCACCGTGCGCCCGTGGGACCTGCAGGCCCCGCGCGGCGGGGAGGTCCCGCTGCGCCCCTTCGCCGGCGCCGACGCCCTCATCGCCGGCTGCGCCGAGGTCTTCACCGCCGTCGATCCCCGCTTCGGCCGTCAGTTCCGCGACCTCGCCGCGCGCAGCCTGCTAGACCTCATGTCGCGCCCCGCCAAGGCCCCCGGCGGTTATCAGGCCAACCTCGAGGCCAGCGGTCTGCCCTTCATCTTCGCCAACGCCGTCGGCCGCCACGAGGACGTCCTGACCCTCCTCCACGAGGGCGGCCACGCCTTCCACGCCCTCGCCTGCGCCGACGACCCGCTGATCTGGAACCGCAACCCGCCGATGGAGTTCTGCGAGGTCGCCAGCATGGCCATGGAGCTGATGGGCAGCCGCTACCTCGGCGCCTTTTATCCCCCCGGCGACCTGCGCCGCGCCGTCGAACACCAGCTCGAGCAGGCCGTCCTGTTCCTCCCCTACGTCGCCTGCGTCGACGCCTTCCAGCACTGGCTCTACACCCACCCACAAGCCGGCCGCGACCCCGACGCCCGCGACCAGGCCTGGCTCGCCCTGCACCGCCGCTTCTTCCCCACCGTCGACTGGTCCGGCCTCGAGCCCGAACGCGCCGCTCTCTGGCAGCGCAAGCTGCATATCTTCGAGCTCCCGTTCTATTACATCGAATACGGCATCGCCCAGCTCGGCGCCCTCCAGGTGCTCGCCGCCCATCGTCGCTACCCCGCCGCCGCCGTCGAGGCCTACCGGCGCGGCCTCTCCCTCGGCGCCCGCGCCGGCCTGCGCGACCTGTTCACCGCCACCGGCCTGCAGTTCGACCTGTCCCAGTCAGCGCTCCAGGCCCTGATGGACGTCGTGCGCGACGAGCTCGGCCGCGACTGACCCCGCGATTCCACCCGCAACAGCGCCGCGCCGGGATGGCATACTCCGGCCGCATGCGTCGCTCGCTCGCCGGTCTCGCCCTCCTGCTGCTCGCCTGTCGCCCCCAACCGGACGGACAGACCCCGACCACCGCAACACCCGCCGACGCCACCGCGCCGGTCGCCGACCCCTGGAAGGACCGCCACGTCGACCTCGAGCAGCTGCGTCGCCACCTCGAGTTCCTCGCCGACGACGCCCAGGAGGGTCGCGCCCCCGGCACCCCTGGCGACCAGCGCAGCCAGGCCCACGTCGCGGCCGCCTTCACCGCCGCCGGCCTCGAGCCCGCCTTCCCCGGCGGCTTCTGTCAGCCCTTCACCGTCACCGACGGCGTCCGTCTCCTCCCCGGCCGATCCACGACGCTACGCATCGGCGCCGCCGAGATCCCGACCACGCTGCTGCCCTTCGCCCACGCCACCGACGCCGCGATCAAGGCCCCGCTGGTCTACATCGGTCACGGCATCATCGACGCCGATGACAAGCACGCGGCCCTGCGCGCCGCGATCAAGGGCGCGATCGTCGTCGTGCGAGCCGGCGCCCCCGACGACCCCCACCTCGATCCCACCCGCACGCGCGTCCAGAGCAAGCTGATCGCCGCCCGTGATCACGGCGCCGTCGGCTTCATCCTCTGGGACCCCGACAGCGACCTACCGTTCGCCAACCACGGCGAAGCCAGCGACCTCAAGATCCCCGCGCTCGCCGTCGGCAAGGCCGGCACCCGGGCCCTGCGCGCCGCCTTCAAGCGCCGCGCCCCCGACAAGGCCCCGCCCGGGTATATGATGCTCGACACCAAAGATCCCTGGCGCAGCAGCGTGCCCGCGACCCTGCACACCCCCGTCGAGCGCGTCACCCTCTCGACCTGCAACATGGGCGCAGTCCTCCCCGGCAACGGCCCACGCCGCATCGTGATCGGCGCGCACATGGACCACCTCGGCCTCGGCACCTCCGGCTCGCTCGCCCCCGGCCAGCAGGCCGTGCACAACGGCGCCGACGACAACGCCTCCGGCGTCGCCACCATGCTCGTGGTCGCCGCCGCGCTCGCCCAGGTCCCCCGCGCCGCTCGCCCCTACACCGCCCTGTTCCTGGCCTTCGGCGCCGAGGAGATGGGCCTGCTCGGCTCGCGCCACTTCGTCGACAGCCTCACCCCCGAGGCCCGCGCCGCCCTGCTGACGATGGTGAACTTCGACATGGTCGGCCGCCTCAAGGACAACAGCCTCGTCGTCGCCGGCGTCGGCACCTCCTCCGTGTGGCCGCGCCTGCTCGAGTTGTCCGCCGGCGCCCTGCAGCTGCGCCCCAGCGAGGACGGCTTCGGCGCCTCCGACCAGGCCAGCTTCTACGCCGCCGGCCTGCCCGTGCTGCACTTCTTCAGCGGCACCCACACCGACTATCACAAGCCCAGCGACGACCTCGACAAGATCAATTACGAGGGTGCCGCCGCGATCGGCGACGTCGCCCTGCGCCTCGTCGCCGGCTTGATGCGCGAGCAGCCCACCCTCGACTTCATCAAGGTCGCCACCCCGACCGCCGCGCGCGGCGGCTTTCGGGTCTCGCTCGGCACCGTGCCCGACTACGCCGCCAAGGTCGACGGCGTGCAGCTCGCGGACGTGCGTACCGGGGGCCCGGCCGCCGCCGCCGGGCTGCAAGCCGGCGACATCATCACCAGGCTCGGCACCCGCGACATCCACAACTTCGACGATTACATGGCCAGCTTCGGCGAGCTCAAGCCCGGCGTCGCCGTCCCGGTCAGGGTCCAGCGCGCCGGCGCGGCCAAGGACCTGACGATCACCCCGGCCGCGCCCCAGCAACGTTGAGCGCACTCGGATCTGTCCCTCGGGACATGGCCTGAAAGCCCTGTCCCAAGGGCCATCTTCGAGCCTCCCTCAGCGCGTCTCCCGCGATCTGCGCGATCCCGAGCCCAAAACCAGGTTCGAACCAGTGTGCCCGCACACGTCGCCGGCTCCAGGTCGCGCCCGGCCGGCTTTGTGGCCGACCTGACCCGTCTCCGGCGTTGCACCCGCCGCGACCCCGCTGGTATACCGCCAGCCGACCTTCCAGGGGGAAATCGCAATGTCACGCCGCAACAAGATCACGATCGTGGGTGCCGGTAACGTCGGCGCCACCGCGGCCCACTGGGCCGCCCAGAAGCACCTCGGGGACGTTGTCCTCGTCGACATCGTCCCGGGCTTTCCGCAGGGCAAGGCGCTCGACCTGGCGGAGTCCGCCCCGGTCATGGGCTTCGACATCAAGCTCGTCGGCACCCAGAGCTACGACGACACCGCCGACTCCGACGTCGTCGTGATCACCGCCGGCGTCCCGCGCAAGAAGGACCCCGTCACCGGCAAGTTCACCTCGCGCGACGAGCTCGTCGAGATCAACCGCAAGATCGTCGGCGGCGTCACCCGCGAGATCGCCAGCCGCTCGCCCAACGCCGTGCTCATCTGCGTCAGCAACCCGCTCGACGCCATGTGCCACGTCATGTTCCACGAGTCGGGCTTCCCCAAGAACCGCGTCATCGGCATGGCCGGCGTGCTCGACACCGCCCGCTACAAGACCTTCATCGCCGAGGCCCTCCAGGTCAGCGTCGAAGACATCCACGGCATGGTGCTCGGCGGCCACGGCGACACCATGGTCCCGCTGCCCTCGCACACCTCGATCGCCGGCATCCCGCTGACCGAGCTGCTGCCCCAGGACAAGATCGACGCCATCATCGCCCGCACCCGCAACGGCGGCGGCGAGATCGTCGGCCTGCTCGGCTACTCCGGCTACTACGCCCCCGCCGCCTCGACCGTCGCCATGGTCGAGTCGATCGTCCGCGACCGCAAGCGCGTGCTGCCCTGCGCCGCCCTGCTCCAGGGCGAGTACGGCTACAACGACCTCTTCATCGGCGTCCCCTGCGTGCTCGGCAAGGACGGCATCGAGAAGATCATCGAGATGAAGCTCGGTGACAAGGAGAAGGCCATGCTCGAGGTCTCGGCCAACGCCGTGCGCGACGTGGTCAAGATCCTGCCCTACGGGAAGGACCAGGCCGCCACATGAAGATCCACGAGTATCAGGCCAAGGCCCTGCTGCGTCAGCTCGGCGTCCCGGTCCCCAAGTCCAAGGTCGTGCTCAGCGCGGCCGAGGCCCGCAACGCCGCGATCGAGCTCCAGCGCGAGACCGGCAACCCCGTCATCGTCGTCAAGTCGCAGATCCACGCCGGTGGCCGCGGCAAGGGCCGCTTCAAGGAGCACCCCGATGTCGGCGGCGTCAAAGTCGTCAAGGACGCCGACGAAGCCGGCGCCCTCGCGGCGAAGATGTTCGACTCGACCCTGGTCACCATCCAGACCGGCCCCGAGGGCAAGAAGGTCAAGCGCATCCTGATCGAGCAGGGCCTGAACATCGACCGCGAGCTCTACCTCGGCATGACCCTCGACCGCGTCACCGGACGCACCACGGTCATGGCCTCCACCGAAGGCGGCATGGAGATCGAGGAGGTCGCCGCCCACACCCCGGAGAAGATCCTCCGCGAGACCATCGACCCCGCCGTCGGCCTCCAGCCGTTCCAGGCCCGCAAGCTCGCCTTCGGCCTCGGCCTCCAGGAGCCGCTCGTCGGCCGCACCGTGCGCTTCCTGCTCAGCCTCGCCGCCGCCTACGACCAGCTCGACTGCTCGCTGCTCGAGATCAACCCGCTGCTGATCACCAAGGAGGGCGAGGTCGTCGCCCTCGACGCCAAGGTCACCTTCGACGACAACGCGATGTACCGCCATCGCGACCTCGAGGAGCTGCGCGACCCCAACGAGGAGGACGAGGCCGAGCTCGAGGCCAAGCACTACGACCTCAGCTACGTCAAGCTCGAGGGCGAGATCGGCTGCATGGTCAACGGCGCCGGACTGGCGATGGCCACCATGGACATCATCCAGTACGTCGGCTCCCGCCCGGCCAACTTCCTTGATGTCGGTGGTGGTGCCACGGCCGAGCGCGTCACCGCGGCCTTCAAGATCATCACCAAGGACCCGTCCGTGAAGGGCATCCTGGTCAACATCTTCGGCGGCATCATGAAGTGCGACACCATCGCCAGCGGCGTGATCACGGCCGTGAAGGAGGTCGGCCTCAAGGTCCCCCTGGTCGTCCGCCTCGAGGGTACCAACGTCGAGCTCGGCAAGAAGATGCTCGATGAGAGCGGCCTCAACGTCGTCACGGCCAGCAGCCTGCACGACGCCGCAACCAAGATCGTGGGGTTGGTGAAGTCATGAGCGTCCTCGTCGACAAACACACACGCCTGCTCATCCAGGGCATCACCGGCAAGGTCGGGATGTTCCACGCCGAGCAGTCCCTCAAATACGGCACCCAGGTCGTCGGCGGGGTCACCCCCGGCAAAGGCGGCGAGAAGGTCCTCGGCATCCCGGTGTTCGACACCGTCGCCGGCGCCGTCAAGGCCACCGGCGCCACCGCGACCGTCATCTTCGTGCCGCCGCCCTTCGCCGCCGACGCGATCATGGAGGCCGCCGACGCCGAGGTCCCCCTCATCGTCTGCATCACCGAGGGCATCCCGATCAACGACATGATCCGGGCCAAGCGCTTCCTGCAGGACAAGCCCGGCTCGCGCCTGATCGGCCCCAACTGCCCCGGCATCATCACGCCGAATCAGTGCCGCATCGGCATCATGCCCGGCTACATCCACACGCCCGGCAAGATCGGCGTCGTCTCCCGCTCGGGCACCCTCACCTACGAGGCCGTACACCAGCTGACGACCCTCGGCCTCGGCCAGTCGACCGCGATCGGCATCGGCGGCGACCCGGTCAACGGCACCAACTTCGTCGACTGCCTGCGCCTGTTCCAGGACGATCCCGACACCGAGGGCGTCATCATGATCGGTGAGATCGGCGGCTCGGCCGAGGAAGACGGCGCCGCCTTCATCAAGGCCCACATGACCAAGCCCGTCGCCGCCTTCATCGCAGGCGTGACCGCACCCCCTGGGAAACGCATGGGCCACGCCGGTGCCATCATCTCCGGAGGCAAGGGCACCGCCGAGGCCAAGCTCGACGCCCTCCGCGCAGCCGGTGTGGCGATCGCTGCCACCCCTTCGGACCTCGGTTCGACGATGGCACGCATCCTCAAGCGTTCCGCGGCCTGAAGACCACAGCCCGCGAACCAGCCCCAAACCGCGAACAAGCAGGCGGCCGCAGACCCTCCGGGGTTTGACGGCCGCTTCTTCATGGTCGGGCGGTATGTTCACCCATTGAACATTTAGTATTGCTGCCCACAAATATAACGCCGTCACGCTTCAGCGAGTGAGTGACACCTGGGGGACGCGGCCAACACATGCACTTGCAATCTTCCAAAGCCGCGCCTACGTTCCCGGACATGCGGAGACTAGGACTGTTGCTGGGGCTCGCTGCCTGCGTGCCCGCGTCCGGCGAGAGTGCGACCCAGGTCGCGCTCGACACCTCGACCACGGAGGTCGATCCAAGCGCCTCGGGCGTCTTCACCGTCACCAGCAATGAGACGGTCAACGGCCCCGCAAGCACCGACGATCCCGGCACCAGCGGCGAGACGACCAGCAGCGTCCCCAGCACCGGCACCGAGGGCCCGAGCACCACCACCGAGGGCCCCGGCACCGACACCGGCGTCACCAGCCAGGCCACCACCGGGCCCGCCGGCGTGTGCGGCGACGGCAAGGTCGACGCCGGCGAGGAGTGCGACGACGGCGACGACGACGAGGTCGACGAGTGCACCAGCAAGTGTCGCCCGCCCGGCTGCGGCGACGACATCCTCCAGCCCGGGGAGATGTGCGACGACGGTAACCTCGACGACGGCGACGACTGCACCGCCGCGTGCAAGCCCGCCGTCTGCGGCGACGCCATCATTCACGACGGCGTCGAGGGCTGCGACGACGGCAACAAGATCGACACCGACGCCTGCCGCTCCAACTGCAAGCCCGCCATCTGCGGCGACGCCGTGATCTGGGCCGGTAAAGAGACCTGCGACGACGGCTTCAACGACAACGACTACGGCGGCTGCGCCGTCGACTGCAAGGCCAAGGCCTCCGAGTACTGCGGCGACGGCAAGACCCAGAAGCTGTGGGAGCACTGCGACGGCGCCACCGGAGTCGCCGGCCTCAACTGCACCAAGGGCTGCCGCTACGACTTCTCGACCGTCTCGCAGATGTCTTGCAACCTGAGCTGCACCTGGGGAGCCGCCGCCGGCTGCGGCCAGGACGACGCCGACATCTTCTGCAAGCTGCGCACCGGCAACTCGAACTCCAAGGCGACCAAGTTTGCCCTGGCCCTGCCGACCGACCTGGGCGGCTTCCCCTGCGCCGACCCCAAGGTGTTCTTCCCCGAGGACCTGCGGGTCAACCTCGGTCCCCTGCCCGAGTTCGGCGTCCCCAAGGACGTGCGCTTCCAGGCCACCAAGATCAAGTCGACGCACGGTTCGATGGTCAACGTCATCCAGGCCGCGAGCCTGACCTGCACGCCCTGAGCGTGCGATCTCGGCTTCGTCGCCCCCCCGGGCCCCACCGGGGAGCCTCCCTGGCCCCTGGCGCAAGCGTGCGCTTGCGATAGACTCGCGCCACCTCCCATGTGGCCACGCTTCGAACAAGTCACGAGCCGCGACGTGCTCGAGCGCCTCGAGCGCCTCGATCTGCCGTTTAATCAATTCGGCATGGACCCCTACGGCGTGTCCAAGCATCACCTCGGCATCTTCATGACGATGCTCGAGGTGTTCTACAAGCACTACTTCCGGGTCCGCAGCTTCGGCCTCGAGCACATCCCGAAGACCGGCCCCGGCATGCTGGTCAGCAACCACTCCGGCGGCATCCCGGCCGATGGCGGCATGATCATCGCCTCGCTGTTCTTCTCCCTCGACCCGCCGCGCGCGGTCCACGGCATGGTCGAGAAGTTCGCCCAGGAGTGGCCCTTCATCAGCCAGTGGTTCAACCGCGTCGGCCAGCTGCCCGGCCTGCCCGAGCACGCCATCCGCCTGCTCCGCGACGGTCGCCTGCTGATGGTGTTCCCCGAGGGCGCCCGCGGCCTCGGCAAGCTCTACAAGGACCGCTACCACCTCAGCCACTTCGGCACCGGCTTCATGCGCATCGCCCTGCAGACCGGCACCCCGGTGATCCCGCTCGCCTTCATCGGCGGCGAGGAGGCCATGCCCACGGTGTTCCACGCCGAGCGCCTCGCCCGGCTGGTCGGCGCCCCCTACTGGCCCGTACCGCCCTACCTGCTGCCCTTCCCGTTGCCCCTCGGCTGCGAGATCCACTACGGCAAGCCGATGCACTTCGAGGGCACCGGCGACGAACCCGACGACATCGTCGAGGGCTACGTCGAGCAGGTCAAGAGCGTCATCAACCTGCTCGTCGCCCGCGGCCGCGCGATCCATCAGCAACGCCGCGCCGGCGCCGACCTCGATGACAAGTCGGACAAGTCGGACAGGTCGGACAAGTCGGTCAAGTCCGAGCCGGCAACGAAGTCCTGAGCGGAGCCTTACGTCTTATGAAGATCCTGATCACCGGCATCAACGGCTCTCACGCCCGCATGGTCGCCCTGCGCCTGCTCGCGCAAGGCCACGAGATCCTCGGCATCGACCGCCGCCCCTGGCCCGACGCGCCCCCGAACATCCACGTGTTCCAGACCGACGTCCGCAAGCGCCCGGCCGCCGACGTGTTCCGCTTGCACCGCCCCGATGTCGTCATCCACATGGCGACCATCACCCACTACTCCGCCCGCGCCGAGGAGCGCCTGCGCATCAACCTCCACGGCACCCGGCTCGTGCTCGACCACTGCCACGAGTACGGCGTCAAGCAGGTCGTCTTCGTCGGCCGCCACACCATCTACGGCGCCGCCCCCGACGCCCCGCTCTATCGCACCGAGGACGAGCCCCCGCTCGCCGTCACCACCTTCCCCGAGCTCGCCGACCTCGTCGCCGCCGACCTCTACGCCGGCTCCGCCCTGTGGCGCTGGCCCGAGCTCAAGACCGCGGTCCTGCGCCTCGTCTACATCCTCGGCCCGGCCCGCCGCGGCACCCTCGCCAACTTCCTCGAGGGCAAGCGCGCGCCGATGATCCTCGGCTTCGATCCGCTCTACCACTTCATGCACGACGAGGACGCCGTCGAGGCGATCATCCGCACCGTCGACCACCAGCTCACCGGCGTCTTCAACGTCGCCGGCCCGCCCCCGGTGCCGCTCTCCGTGCTCACCCGCGGCACCGGCCGCCAGGCGATCCCGATCCCCGAGCCCCTGTTTCGCTACACCGTCGGTCGCTTCGGCCTGCCCTTCCTCCCGCCCGGCGCGGCGATGCACATCAAGCACCCGATCGTCGTCGACAACACCGCCTTCCGCAACGCCACCGGCTTCGAGTACCAGTACGACGCGCACGAGATCATGCGCGGCTTTCGCGACGGCTGAGGCGCCGAAGCGGACCGGAGATCTGTCCCCCGGGACAGCCCGCTCACGATCCGCGATACGGATCCGGATCGTGGCGCAGCAGCGCCACCTCGAAGGCCTCGAGGTGCTCCGCCAGCGTCTCCAAACGTCGACGATGCGCCTCCTCGTCCATGACCATCATGATCGCTCTGCCCGGCTTGCCCGGCCTGCCCGCCATGACCGGAGTTCCCGGTCGCCGTCGGGCCTGCCCGGACTCCTGAGCCTCATCGGGCGCCAGCGCGTCACCGAGCAGCACCGTGATGACCTCGTGCAGCGAGACTCCGAGCCGCTGCACAACCTCGGCCTCTGCGGGCCCCAGCGCACGCACCGTGGTGACCCAGGCCCAGCCGAGGTTCTCGACCGCCGGAT
>NZ_JACCSO010000438.1 GCF_013812955.1 Nannocystis sp.
GTTCGCCGGTGCGGGGCGTCGGCATTTAACCGCGAGAATTGGCTATGGTCGGCCCCGCCATGGACCTGCTCGAACGTGTTGCCATCGTCACCGGGGCGTCCTCCGGTATCGGCCTCGCCGTCTCTCGCATGCTGATCGCCGGGGGCGCTCGCGTGGTGCTCGTCGCCCGCGGGGCCGAGCGCCTCGAGTCGGTCGCGATGGCGCTCGGAGCCCAGGCGACGGCCTGGGCGCTGGATGTCGGCGACCTCGAGGCGCTGGCCCGCCTGCCGGCCGAGGTGCACGCCCGCTTCGGACGGCTCGACATCGTCGTCAACAACGCGGGGCTGCATCACCGCGGCGACATGCTGCGCCACTCGCCGCTCGAGCTGGCCGAGATGGTGCGCGTCAATCTCAGCGCGCCGATCGTGCTGACGCGCGCGGCCGCCGAGCTGATGTCGTCGGGCGGCGTGGTGGTCAACGTGGCGAGCCTGGCTGGCAAGCTCGGTGTGCCGGGCTCGGCGGTTTATTCGGGGACCAAGGCGGGGCTGCGCTTCTGGGGCCTGGCCGCGGCCGAGGACCTGGCGCGGCGCGGCCTCCGGATCGCCAACGTCAATCCCGGGCCGGTCGACACCGGGTTCTTCGACGCGGACTTCGAGCACGTCACCGATCTGACCTTCTCGCAGCCGATGTGCAGCTCCGAGCAGGTCGCGGCGATGGTGATGGACTGCGTGCGCAGCCAGGAGACCGGGCTCGATCGCGACATCCCGTATCTGTCGGGCAAGCTGTCGACGCTCGGCTACCTGTCACCGGGGCTGGCGCGGCTGCTTCGGCCCGCGCTCGAGCGCCGTGGTGCGGCCAACAAGCGCAAGTTTTTGGTCCGCAAGAGCGGAGGATGATCATGACATTCGCTTGTGAAGCACCATGAGCGAGGCTTGCGCGTACATCCGACGACATGCAGCCAATCGGCTCAGTTCGTAGGTGTAGGAGGGATAGCGGGCGGCGCGGGGCTCGCCGACAGCATCGGGCGTAGTGGCAAGATCATGAACACCATGCCTCGAATCTCCGCGCTGATCATCGGTCTGACGCTCGTGGGCGGGTGCAGCAGGACCTCTCCGGACACCGCTCCTCCCGATTCGCGTGAAACACGTGATATGCGGGAAGATGACAATCCGAGTCCCACGCCGACGATGAGTTCGAACGCTGCGCTGCACTCGCCGACCGCCACTGGCGTGCAGATCGATCCGACGCTCGCCACCGTCTGCGAGCTGTCCACGGACGACGATTTTTTCGTCTACGACGCCGACACCGATGACGTGCGGGCCGCCCGGGTGCTCGAGGCGGTCGCGCAGTGCATCAAGGACGGGCCCCTGGCGGGTCGCCACCTCGAGCTCGTGACCCACGCGGGCGAATCCGCCGCGGACGGCAAGCCGCAGGCGTACAACCGGACCGAGGGGCTGCGTGGCGCGCTGATGCGCGGCGGCGTGGCGGAGGGTGACATCGTGATGGCGGCCGAGGACGGCGACGCCGACATGCCGCAGGGCGCGGTGGGCTGGCCGAACGAGCGCCGGGTCGACATCCGGATCGCGCCGCGTCGCACGCGCTAAAACCGCGTGGTGAGCTGAGCGCTGATCATCCGATCGGATGATCAGCGGATCAGCTGGATCAGCTGGATCAGCTGGATCAGCTGGATCAGCTGGATCAGCGGATCAGCTGGATCAGCTGGATCAGCTGGATCAGCGCAGGCGTAGCACTTGATAGACCGCGAGGCCGTAGAACACGGCCGAGGCGATCGGGATGCCGAGCGCCGGGAACAGCGGCAGCGGGAGGCCGAGGCAGTAGGTGCCGCTGGCGATGCAGGTGACGGCGAGCAGCGCGTGCACTGCTTGCTTGAGCAGCTGCTGGCTCGCCTCGTGATGGGTCTTCAGGGTGCCCGGGGCGATGCCGACCGCGAGCTTGCCGTCCTGGATGTCCTGAAGGATCGCCGGGAGCACGCGGGGCATCGCGTGGGCGGCCTTGGAGATCAGCTGGAAGTCGCTGATCAGGAGGGTGCGGATCCGCTCGCTGCTGTAGCGCTCGGCGACCATCTGCTCGATGAAGGGGCGGGCGAGCTCGATCGGGTCGATGTCCGGGGCGATCGACTTGGCGAGGCCCTCGGTGGTGACGATCGCCTTGAACATCATCGTGAAGTCGGAGGGCATGCGCACGTTGTGGCGCGTGGCCGCGGTGACGAGGTCGCCGAACAGGGTCCCGATCTGGATCTCGGACAGCGGGATGCCGCCGAGGTAGCGCTCGGCGATCTCGATGGCGTCGGCCTCGAAGGCGTTGTAGTCGACCTTGCCGGTCGGGATCGCCAGCGCGTAGAAGCAGCGCGCGAGCTGCTCGAGATCCTCGTTGAGCACCGCGTTCAGGATGTCGATCAGCCGGTCCTTCATCGCCGGGGACAGCCGGCCGACCATGCCGCAGTCGATGATCGCCAGGCCGTTGTCGGCCTGCACGAAGACGTTGCCCGGGTGCAGGTCGCCGTGGAAAAACCCGTCGACGAACAGCATCTTGTAGGCGGCCTTGAAGTAGACCTCGACCAGCGGGCGCGTGTCCTCGCCGCTGGCCAGCACCTCGCTGAACTTGCGGCCCTCGACGAACTCCATGCACAGCACCTCGGAGCTCGACAGCTCCTCGTAGACCTTCGGGATCCGGATCTGCGGGTCCTCGGCGAAGTTGCGGCGGAAGCGATTCATGTTGCGGACCTCGCAGCAGAAGTCGAGCTCCTGGGCCAGCGACTTGGCGAAGCCGCGCAGCACGCCGCCGAGGTCCATCGCCGCGGCCTCCTCGATGGACTCCTCGACCCAGCCGGCGAGCGCCCGCAAGATGTTGAGGTCGCTCTCGATCTTCGGGCGCAGCCCGGGCCGCTGGATCTTGAGCACCACCGGGGTGCCGTCCTTGAGGGTCGCGCGGTGGACCTGGGCGATGCTCGCGGAGGCGAGCGGGGTCTCGTCGAGCGCGGCGAAGATCTCGCGAAAGCCGGGACCGAGCGCGTGGCGCAGCTGCTGCACGACCTGGTCGAAGGGCAGGGGGCTGACCTGGTCCTGCAGCTGGGTGAGCTCGTTGAGGATTCCCGGCGGTAGTAAATCGGGCCGGGTCGAGAGGATCTGCCCGAGCTTGACGAAGGTCGGGCCGAGCTTCGAGAAGGCCGCCACCAGCCGCTTGCCGGTGTCGGGGCTGCCGACCGCCGCGCGGGTCAGGTCGGCGCCCGTGTAGTCGATCTGCAGCTCGCGCCGCAGCTTGAGCTGCGCGAAGAACCAGCCGAAGCCGTGGCTCACGAACACTGTGGCGATCTCGCGGAATCGGGCCACGTCCTTGGCGCCGGTGACCAGCGCCCGCGAGGAGCTGACGATTGTGCGCAGGACGGACACGGGGCAGAGTATACGGCCACGCTCGCCCGTGGACAGCCGGCAAACCCGGCCCTGACCGCCGGCTCCGGCTCTGCTATCGTCCCCGATTCTGGAGGGTGCGATGACCCGGACAAAGGCGATGGCGACGGTGTTGGACCTGCTGGTGATTCCTGTGGTGCTCGCCGGCGTGCTCGCCGTATGGGCCTGTGAGCCAGGCAGCGAGCAGCGCGCGCGCGAGGTGGGCGCCGAGGTCCAGCGCGAGGCCGGGGTGCTGGCCGGCAAGACGCGGGACGGGGCCGGCGAGCTGATGACGGCGGCGGGCGAGCGCACGGCGGAGGCGGCCGTGGCTGCGGGGGCGTGGGCCGGGGAGCTGGTGCGTTCGGGGCAGCTGAGCGAGGTGGCGCGCGACTGGCTGCAGCGCGGGGCGCAGGCGTCCCGGGGCGGCATCGAGGCGCTGCTGCAGCGCGGCGAGCAGGCGCTGCCGGTGGCCCTGGAGATCGGCCAGGCGCTGGCCGGGGCGATCGACTCGAACACCCGGATCGAGCCAATTTATCAGGAGGTCAGCGGGGCCTCCCCGGAGCTGGCGGCGCGGCGCGCCGAGGCCGACGCGCTGATCGAAACGATGCCGCGCGTCGAGGTGATCGACAAGCTGCAGGTCGGCTTCAAGGACCTCTCGAGCCTCGACACCCGCCGCCAGACCAGCGAGCAGGCCTATCTGGTGGTCTGGCGTCAGGACGATCACCTGATCGGCTTCATCTACCGCTCGCGCCGCAGCATCGACCTCGTGACGCTCGTCGGGCTCGCGCCGCGCTTGATCGGGCTGGTCCGCTCGGCGCTGTGAAGGACCCGGGTGGCGCGAGCGAGCGCGTCGGGTCTGCGCGGGAGGATAGCTGCGCGCGATAATGCCATCGGAGCGGCCGCGAGGGCTCGTTTGCGGCCGTTCGGCGGCGCAGCAGGCTGTGGCATGCTCGCTGGCGCGTGGTGAATCTCGTGGATCCGTATCGGCTCGTCGGCAAGCAGATCGCCGACAAGTACATCGTCGAGGCGGTGATCGATCGCGGCGGTTATGGCCTGGTCTACCGCGCCTTCCACGAGGTGCTGCGGGTGCCGGTGGCGCTCAAGTTCTTCACCGGGCTGGCCCAGCTCGAGAAGCAGCAGCGCGAGGTCCTGCTCGATCAGTTCGCCCAGGAGGGCGCGCTGCTCACCTCGCTGTCGACGCGCTCGGCCAACATCGTCCAGGCGCGTGACATGGGCACGCTGACCACCGAGGACGGGACGCGGCTGCCCTTTTTGGTGCTCGAGTGGCTCGAGGGCAGCTCGCTCGAGCGGCTGCTGCACGGCCGCGAGAGCCCGGAGAAGGGCAAGCACCGCGGCTGGCTCGAGGCCTTCGAGCTGCTCGACGGGGTCGCCCGCGCCCTGGCGATCGCCCACGCCGGTGGGGTGGCGCATCGTGACATCAAGCCCGGCAACTTCTTCGCGCTGGCCCAGGACCTGCGCCCGGGCGTGGTCGTCAAGCTGCTGGACTTCGGCATCGCCAAGGTGATGCCGGCCGACCTGGCGCTCACCGGCGCGGCCGGCAGCGACTTCACGCCGAAGTACGGCGCGCCCGAGCAGTTCGACCGCCGCCACGGCGCGACCGGACCGTGGACCGATGTCTTCGGGTTCGCGCTCGTCATGCTCGAGCTGATGCGCGGCGGGGCCCGGGTGTTCCCGCAGAAAGAATTCGTGGCGCTCGCGCTGGCCTGTCAGGATCCGGCGATCCGGCCGACCCCGCGTAACCTCGGCATCACCACCAGCGACGCCGTCGAGGCGGTGTTCACGAAGGCCCTGGCGATCCCGGTCGGCGAGCGCTACGAGCACATGGCGGCGTTCTGGACCGCGCTGGCGGCGGCGCTCGAGCTGCGTGAATTTCGGCCGGTCAGCGCCGAACCATGGGGCACCGGCCTCGGCAGCGACCGCCCCGGCACCAGCCAGCGCGCCCATATCGTCGACGTGTCGCTGCGAGATCCGAACACCGGCGGGGCGCCGGCCGGCACGATCCCGTCGCAGGCTGTCTTTACGAGCATGTCCCCGGGG
>NZ_JACCSO010000488.1 GCF_013812955.1 Nannocystis sp.
GAGAAGTCCTCGAGGCCGCCTTTTCAAAGCTCAGCGGCGTGGCGGTCCTTTCGTCGGCGCCCGGTGACGCGCGCTCGCCCAACCCGCAAAACAGCCCGTTCACCGCCCACCTGCTGTCCGCACTGCAGGGCTCGGCCCCCGCGGCGCAGGGCGCCCGCCTGCTGACGCTGGCCAGCCTCCACGAATATCTGTGCACGGCCGTGCCGCGCCCGGTCCTTCACGCGCCGCGTGGCACCCTGGTGCTCGCCGACTTCAGCGGCCCGATCCTCGGCGCTGGCGCCTTCGATCTCGACGGCAAGCTGTTTCGCCGCGTTGGTTTATCGACCCGCGGGCGCGCCGTGGCGATCAAGGACATCCTGATGAGCCTGTCACGCACGACGAACTACACGCAGGACTACCTCGAGGCCCAGGCCAACCGCGCGCTCGGCCCGTACCTCGGCGACGAGCTCGGCAAGCAGGTCAGTCGCCTGCGCGCCCGCTTCCGCTGGTCCTCCTCCGAGGTCAGCGTCGACGACGCCTGCATCACTTTCCCCGATGGCGACTACCAGCCGAGCTACGTGGCGACCGCGAAGCTACAGGGTGTGCTCGTCGAGGAGCTCTCGCTCGCCCCGTCCTGGCTCGAGGGCCCCGGCCTGCTCGCCGACCTGCTCGAGTGCCTCGGCGTCGACCCCGCCGATGTCACCTTCACGCTCGCAGGCAGGCTGGTGCCTGCGACCTGTGTGCCGCGGCTGGAAGCCCACGGCTGGCAGATCACGTCCGAGCTGGCCCACAAGATCGAGGCGGTCAACGGCCGCTGCACCCTGCGACTGACGCCCGAGACCCTCGCCCTGTCCGGCCTCCCGCTCGCGGCCCTGTTCGCCGCCGAGCCCGACAAGGAGGTCGTGCGCGCCGCGGCCGCGGCCCTCGCGATCCTCGGCTAGCTTTTGCGTCCCTGGCTGCCGGAGGAGCGCCACCGGATATAGAAGCACGCCGAGACGCTCCTTCGCCCAGCGAACCAAATGAGGTTGAGCGGCATATATGCCCTGCACACATTCACGTGGTCGTCGAGGGGCGTGGGCGTGGTCGAGCTCGCTGGTGGCTCGGCCACGGGTTGGGGCCCTGCTGGCCTGGGGCTCGTCCTCGCGCGGGACGCTCTCGCCCATGCTGGGCGAATGGCTTGCCGTCGTTGGCTGCGCAGCGACGAGGCCGACTGCTTCGTCCAGCCCCACCGAACGACCCGGACGCTGTCATACTCGCCCGGTTGTTTCAGTCGAGACCAGCGGCGCGCAGCGGTCCCCGGTGGTGGCACGGCCTCGCCTTGACGCTCGTCGCCTGCAGCGCATCGCAGCCGCCGACACCGCCGACACCGCCGCCTCCGATCACGGCACGGACTCCGTCGTCGCCGTCGCCCGCCTTCGAGCCCCGGGTCGCGCCCGGCATGGCGATGTGGAGGCAGCTCGCTAGCGCCTCCGAGGATCCGCTGCGCTGGGCCTATCACCGCGACCCCGGCGGACCGGTGCTGCTGCTCGGCGAACAGGCGCTGTTCGCCACGCCGGACGGCGCCTTCGTGCTCGTCGATGCGCGGACGGGCGCGTTGCGCTGGCAGAGCGCGCCGGCCGGGCGCGTCCGCTGGCACGCGCTCGCGGCGAGCCCCTCGTTCGCGCTGGCGATCGGCGCCGACCCCGACAATACGGCGTGGATCCGTCTGCTCGACCTGGCGAGCGGAGCGAGCGTCGATCGGCGCACAACCCCGCGGAAGCGCCATGCGCTCGCCGTCGGGCCCGCGCTCGCCGTCAGCGACGGCTGCGAGCTCGAGCTCGTCGGTCCTGGAGGCGCGACGCTCCACACGGTCCATGGGCGCACGCTGCCCGACCCCGACGTCGGACCGATCTGCGTCGAGGCCGCGCAGCTCGTCGCCGCCGATGCGACGACCGCCTCGCTCGTCGGCTGGGTCGGCGAGCAGCCGCGCATCGATCGCGTCGATCGCCGTAGCGGCGCGCTCGTCGACACCCTCGCGCTCGAGCCCGGCGCCAGCGCCCGTCGCGAGCCGCACACGGGGCTGCTGCTCGTCACCACGACGACCGGCAGCGTTCGCGCGATCCGCCTCGGCGACAGCCGACCGGTCTCGCGGACGTGGGCGCGCGAAGCCGTGGCGCCGCTCGATGTGCGCGGCGTCGCCCTCGCCGACGGACGCACGCTGCTCCTGGTCCGTGAGGGTCGCCGGTCGACGGCCTTCGATCCGAACACGTTGACCGCGCTGTGGTCGAGCAGCAGCGCCGGGCCGGTGGCGATCCTCGGTGAGACCATGGCGGCCGACGCCACCGCAGCGCTGCTCACCCGCCCCGGTGAGATCCACTGGCTCGACCCCGACACCGGCGCGACGCTGGCCCGCCGCGCTCGCCCGTCCGCCCGCTCGTTCACGCTGCACGGCGAGCTCGCGCTAGTCGGCGGTAGCGGGGCCACGCTCGCGCTCGACAGCCGCAGCGGCGCGACCCGCTGGGCGATCCTGGCGAACGTGCACGGCGCTCCCGGTGCTCACCTCGGTTTGACCGGACCCGGCAGCGCCGGCGAAACCGACGTCGTCGAGGCGGCGTCGGGGATCCAGCGGCTGCACGTCCGGCTCCGGGCGACCCTGCTCGGACGGATCCCCCGCGTGGACGGCGACCTCTCGCTGCTCGTCGTCGCCCGGCCTGCCGTGCTCGCCGCCTTCGCCGACGCGGACGAGACCGCGCTGCGCCTCGGCTCCGACCCCTTCGTCGCCCTCGCGCCGGCCTGCGACGCCGCCCGACTCGCCACCCCCGAGCTGCTCGAAAGCCTCCACCGTTGTCACACCGGCGATGTCCACGAGGTCCTCTTCGCCGAGCAGGACCCCGCGCTCTCGGCGAAGGCGCTGGCGGTGCTCGACCATCTCGCCCGCGCGTGGCGGAGGAACGCGCTCGCGGACCCGACCACGCGAGAATTCTGGCCGACGCTGCTCGTGCGTGGCCGACGCTCGGCCTCCGAAGCGCCAGAGCTCGCCGATCGTCGCGCCGAGGCCGTCCGCGACGCCCTCCTCGCTCACGGCGTCCCCTGCTCCCAGATCCTCGCCGCCGGCATGCCGGATATGAGCGGTCGCCGCGTCGAAATAACCTGGCTCGATCCCCTGGCGTGCATTTTATGAGCCCACGCGGGCTCCCGCGCGCTCAATGCGCGGTAGCGCTGATGGAGGCGCGGTAGAGCCCGTCTCCGAGTTGTCGTAGCCTCAGGATCATTTACCCATACATTCACTGCTGGAGGCAATAGATCGGGGCCGCCGTGTCGCAGTCGATGATACAGCTCTTGGTCCACAGGCCCCCGTTCTGGAGGGCCGCCATGCCGAACTGGCCGGCGTATGCGGTGCCCACATTCATCGTCCAATCGCTGCAAGAGGTCTTCGCATCGGTGATAGTGCCGTTCCCGCTGACGTTGCTGTACACGGGCGCGGCGTTGCCGCAGTTGCCGGGCGGCGGCATCTTGTTGGCGCCCTGCTCGTCCTTGTCGATCGGCGCGCTCAGCATGCCATCCGTCAGGTCGGCCCAGTCTTTGGCCACCAGGGCGCCGTCCGTGCGGAGGTAGGGCGTCGGGGCGTGGAACATGCGATCCGCCGGCGCCAGCGGTCCGCCGAGCCACGCGAAATAGGTGCCCGGCAGCTGGGCGGCCATCGCCAGGGCCTGGCACTTGGCGTCCGCACCGGCGAGGCCGCCGAGGTCGCCGGTGTAGTCCTGACTGGTGATGAAGATATTGTAGGACGCCAGGGGGATCGTGCAGTCATTCCTGCAGTTGTCATCATCGACGATGTTACCGTCGTCGCACTCCTCCATTTTTGCGTATAGCACCCCGTCCCCGCACGCTGGCAGCGCGCAGCTGTTCAGACAGTCGTCGGTGTTGTCGGCGTTGCCGTCGTCGCAATCCTCGACGCCCAGGTGTATGAACGTATCGCCGCACTTGGCCAGCTTGCATTGCCCGACGCAGTCGTCGGTGTCATCGGCGTTGCCGTCGTCGCATGACTCGAAGCCGAGCTGGAGCTCCCCGTCGCCGCAGACCGCCAGCGCGCAGCTGTTCAGGCACGCGTCATTGTCGTCGGAGTTGCCGTCGTCGCAGGCCTCGTCCGCCTGAATGATATGATCACCGCACACCGGGAGCTCGCACGCGTTGGTGCATTCGTCGGCCGGCTCGTCGTTACCGTCGTCGCACTCCTCGCCCGGGTTTACCTCGCCGTCGCCGCAGTCCCCGGGCGGCATCGACATCGTATCGCCTGTCGTCGAGGTGGTCGGGCTCGGCCCGTGAGTGGTCGAGGCGTCGCCCGTGTCGGTGGTGACATCCGTGCCGCCGGTCTCGCCGCCGGTCTCGGTCGGATCGAGGTAGACCGGGTTGGCCTCGATACACCCCCCGAGCCCGAGGATCCCCGCAATTGCGCCGCATCGCATCCGTCGCATGATGGCCGGCACTATAGCAGCCGCGGTGCCCCGGCTGGGCCCGGCCGGGCGCGGCCGCGAGCGCCCGCACGTGCTGCGGCCATCCGGGGAAAGCCTGGCCGGGGTAGGCTCGCCGCGCATGTCCGCTCCTCAGCTCCCGGACCTCCAGCGCGCCCGCGAGGGCGCCGTGCTGCTCTTGACCCTCGACCGCCCCGACGCGCGCAACGCTTACAGCGAGGCGATGGTCGACAGCCTGGTGCGCGCGCTCGACGACGCCGACCGCGACGACGACGTGCGCTGCGTGATCCTCACCGGCGCCGGCGCGGCGTTCTCGGCCGGCGGCGACCTCAAGCGCATGCTCCAGCAGGAGGGCATGTTCGCGGGTGGACCGGTGGACCTGCGCCGCCGCTATGTCGACGGCATCCAGCGGATCCCCCGGCGCCTGGCCTTGCTCGAGAAGCCCGTGATCGCGGCGATCAACGGCGCGGCGATCGGCGCCGGCCTCGACCTCGCGTGCATGTGTGACCTGCGGCTCGTCGCCCGCGGGGCCCAGCTCGGCTCTACCTTCGTCAAGGTCGGCCTGGTGCCCGGAGACGGCGGCGCGTACTTCCTGACCCGCACGATCGGCTTCCCGCGCGCGCTCGAGCTGATGCTCACCGCTCGCCTCATCGACACCGACGAGGCCGAGCGCATCGGCCTGGTCCACCGCGTCGTCGAGCCCGATGAGCTGCTGCCGGCCGCCCGCGCGCTCGCCGAGCAGATCGCCGCCAACGCCCCGCTCGCGGTGCGCCTCACCAAGCGCGCCGCCTACCGCAGCTACGAGGCCGACCTCGAGACGGCGCTCGAGCTCGCCGCCACCTATCAGGGCATCGTCCAGAACACCGCCGACCACCGCGAGGCCGTGCGCGCGCTGCTCGAGCGCCGGACCCCGGTGTTCACCGGCAGCTGAGGCGTCACCTGTCCCTCAGGACAGCTCGGCGATCGCCGCGGCGATGTCGGCGAGGCCGGCGTCGATGCGATCGCGGTGGGTGCGAAACGACAGCACGCAGATGCGCAGCACGAAGCGACCGTCCAGCACCGTCGAGGTCAGGTATACGCGGTTGCGGCGGTTGATCGCCGCCAGCAGGCGTTGATTGTGGCGATCGATCGCCGGCTCGTCGCCGCGCAGGCGGCCCGGCACGTGACGAAAGGCCAGCAGCGACAGCTGCGGCGCGGCGACGATCTCCAGCTCCGGCAGCCCACGCAGCACCTCGTGGGCGTGCTGCGCCAGGTCGAGCTTCTCGTCGAGCGCCGCGGTGAAGGCCGCGACGCCGACGAGCTTGAGCGGGAGCCACAGCCGCAGCCCGCGAAAATCACGAGACAGCTCCGGTGAGAGCTCGCAGAAGTCGACGAAGTCGGGGTCCTCCTGCATCGGCGGCAGGTACTCCGCCTGCGCGGCGTGGGCCCGGCGCAGCGCCGCCGGATCCTTGACCAGCAGCGCGCCGGTGCCATACGGGAGAAACAGGCCCTTGTGGGGATCGAGGGTGATCGAGTCGGCGCGGCCGAGGCCACGCAGCGCGAGGCGACCGCGCTCCGTCAACGCGAAGCAGCCACCATAAGCGGCGTCGACGTGCAGCCACAATCCTTCGGCCTCGGCCAGCTCGGCGAGCGCCTCGAGGTCGTCGACCGCCCCGGTGTTGGTGGTGCCGGCGCTGGCGACGATCATGCACGGTCGCCGGCCTGCGGCCCGATCTTCCGCGATCATCGCGGCGATCGCCGCGACGCGCACCCGAAACAGCTCGTCGACGGGCGCGGCGCGCACGCTCGCCGCCGGAAACCCGGCCAGCCGCGCGGCTCTGGCGACCGAGTGATGCGCCTGCGACGAGCTGTAGATCGTGCCATCGAGGAACTGCTCGCCGAGGCGGGCGCGGGCCGCCACCGTGGCGCTGAGGTTGGCCAGCGAGCCGCCGCTGGTCAGCACCCCGCCGGCCCCGGGCGGCAACCCGAGGATCTCGCACAGCCAGGTGATCACGTTGCTCTCGAGCTGCACCAGCCCCGGCGCCGCCCGCCAGATCCCGACATAACGGTTGATCGAATCGGCGATCAGGTCCGCCACCGCCGCGTGCAGCAGCCCGCCGCCGGGAATGTACGCGAGGTAACCCGGCCCCGCGGTGTTGAAGCTGACCGGCAGCGCCCGCTCGAAGATCGTCGCCAGCACCTCGGCCACCGGGCTCGGCCCCTGCGGCAGCGGCTCACGCAGCGCTCTGGCCAGCTCGGCCCCACCCTCGGTCACGCACGCCGGCTGCTCCGCGAGCCCCCGCAACTGCCCGCAGATCCGGTCCATCGCCGCCGCGACCAGCCCGCGTAGCCCCGCCTCGTCGAGCTCGAGCTGCGAAAACTGGGTCATGCAGCCCGCGTACGCCAGCCGCGACGCGCCCGGCAAGCCGGGTGCTCACCCTGGCATGTGCGAAAACCCGCGCTCGAAAGCGCGCTGGTGGCGACGACCCCGCGCTATATCAGGTCCCCGCATGAAGCCCGCCAAGAAGATCATGGCGATCACGCTGCCCGACCTCAACCTGTCGGAGGCGGAGCGACGTCTGGTCCAGGAGGCCCTGACCCGCACCGGTTCGCTGGTCGAGGCCGCCGAGCTGCTCGGCACCAATCGCCACGCCCTGCGCCGACTGATCGCCAAACACAGCATCACCTGGTGGCCCTACGCCCAGCAACAGACCGGCTGGAAGCGTCCGACGCGCGCCCAGGCCTGAGCAATCCGACGCTGCATTCGCCGGTTTCGTCGCGCCGCCCAGCAGGCCAAGCTCGGTCCGTGCAGCCGCTGTTCCCCTGCCTCGCCGCCCCCGATGACCGCCCGGTCCTGACCGTCGACGGCCGCACGCTGTCCGCCGCGCAGGTGGTCGCCGCCGCCGCCCGCCACGTCGCCGCCCTCACCGCCCTCGGCGTGCGCCCGGGCGATCACGTCGGCGTGTGGACGCAGCCGGACCTGCGCAGCGCCCTCGCGCTCGCCGCCAACGCCCTCGCCGGGGTCGTCAGCGTGCCCCTGAACCCCCGCCTCGGCGCCAGCGAGGCCGCCCACGTGGCGAGCGACGCGGCCCCCCGGTTCTGCTTCGCCGCCGATCCCCAGGCAGTGCCCGCGGGTCCGCTCGGCCGGCCTCTGATGCTGGATCACCTGCTCGATGAGACATGTCCCTCGGAACATGTCACAATGCGCGAGATCGACGAGGCCCCGATGTTGGTGCTCTACACCTCGGGCACCACCGGTCTGCCGAAGGGCGCGGTGCTGAGCGCGGCCAACATCGCCCACAACCTCGACGCCCTGGCGAGCGCCTGGCTGTGGACCGCCGCCGACGCCGTGGTGCACGCCCTGCCGCTGTTCCACGTGCACGGCCTGGTGCTCGGCTGGTTCGGAAGCCTGCGGGTGGGAGGCTGCCTGCGCTGGCTGCCGCGCTTCGAGCCCGCGTCCTTGGCCGCCGCGCTGTGCCGGGGCCGCACGATCCTGTTCGCGGTGCCGACGATGTTCCACCGCCTCGCGGAGGCCGCCGAGGCCGACCCCGCGGTGGCAGAGGGCCTGCGCGCGGCCCGTCTCTTGATCTCCGGCTCGGCCGGCCTCGGCGTGCGCGAGCACCAGCGCATCGCCGCGCTGTGCGGCCGCGGCGTGTACGAGCGCTACGGCCTGACCGAGACCCTGATCAACTGCGCACTGCCGGTGAGCGGCCCGCCGCGGCCGGGTTACGTCGGCCCGCCGCTGCCCGGGGTCGAGCTGCGGCTCTGCGATGATCAGCGGCGCACGATCGCCGCCGGCGATGACGAGACCATCGGCGAAGTCGTCGTGCGTGGACCGCAGGTGTTCACCGGTTACCTCAACAACCCGGTCGCGACCGCCGCGGTGCGCGACGCCGAGGGCTGGTTCTACACCGGCGATCTCGCGACCCGCGACCAAAGCGGCGCACTGCGCATCGTCGGCCGGCGCGCGACCGACCTGATCAAGAGCGGCGGCTTCAAGATCGGCGCCGGCGAGATCGAGGCCTGCCTCGCCGACCACCCCGAGGTCCGCGAGGCCGCCGTCATCGGCGTCGACGACCCCGACCTCGGCGAGCGCATCGTCGCCTTCGTCGTCGCCCGCGACCCCGCCGCGCCGCCCTCGGCCGAGGCCCTGATCCAGCACGTCGCCGCCGCCCTCGCCCCGCACAAGCGCCCGCGCGCGCTCCACTTCGTCGCCGAGCTGCCCCGCAATGCCATGGGCAAGCTGCTCAAATCGGGCCTGCGCGCCCTCGCCGCCAGCCGGTGCTCCTGAGCCGCCTGCCGTGGTATGAGCGTTTGGTGGCCGGCGCCTCGCAGCCGGGCAAATTTTCAGCGCCGGAGTGAAGGTCCAACATGTCCGCAAAGCCAGGTAGCCCCCTCGCCCTCGCCCTCGCCATCTGGACCTGGTTCGAGCTGTGCGTGCTGTCGCTGGCCTGCTTCTTCCTGCAGCTGGTGCTGGCGCCGCTGACCTGGCCCTTCGATCGCAACCGCGTGATCACCGGGAGCCTGTACCGCCGGACCGCGGTGATCGTCAGCCGTCTGACGCCGCTGTGGGACTTCAAGGTCGTCGGCTCGCTGCCGGCGCGAATGGGCCGCACCGTGGTCGTCAGCAATCATTGTTCGCAGGCCGACCCCTTCCTGATCTCGGGGGTGCCCTGGGAGATGAAGTGGCTGGGCAAGGCCTCGCTGTTCCGGGTGCCGGTCATGGGCTGGTCGATGTGGCTCGCCGGCGACATCCCGGTCGTGCGCGGCGAGAAGGCCTCGGCTCGCAGCGCGATGGCCCGCTGCGCCCGCTACCTCGAGCGAGGCATGCCGGTGATGATCTTCCCGGAGGGCACGCGCTCGCTCACCGACGAGATCGGCCCATTCAAGGACGGCGCCTTCCAGCTGGCGATCACCACCGGCGCCGACATCCTCCCGCTCGCCGTGCACGGCACCGCCTCCGCCCTGCCCGTGCACGACTGGCGCTTCGCCCGCGCGCGCGCCCGCGTCGCCATCGGCGACCCGATCTCCACCGCCGGCATGAGCCTCGAAGACATCCCCCACCTCAAGCAGATCGTGCGCGAGGAGATCGAGGCGCTTCGCGCCAAGCTCCGCCCGCTGACCACGATGTGAACGCCCTCGCGTCGCTGAACCTGTCTCTTCGGACATCCGGGTAATCACCGCGGGGCCCATCACGGGAAGCACGTGGCGCCTCCTGCGCTGCTGCACCGCCCCTGCGCGCGGGTCCTGGCCCTGGCTCGCTCCGCCGCGACGCGGCCGCCGCTCGCTCGTCGGTCCCGGCCACTGCGCACACCCTGGCATCGAGGCGGGCCGGACCTGTGTATGCGCAGATCCGCACCCGGCGGCCGCATACCGCCGCATACCGCCGCATGCCGCCGCATACCACCGCATGGGGGACCCGATGAACCACCGCTGTGACTGTCAGGATGTGGGCTGCACCCGGCTCGAGGTCGCGGGACTCGCCCTGTTCGCGCGGGCTCGCCACGTGCGCGAGCAGATGGCCAGACTCATCGGCGGTCGCGCCGAGCTGCTGCGCGCCGAAGGTGATGTGCTGCTGGTGCGCGGCGAGCTGGCCCCGCTGCTGCGCCTGCTCAGCGAGCAGTTGACCTACACGCAGCGCCAGGACGCCCGCGCGGCCCCCTGGGACGGCGAGCGCATCGATTACACCGGGACCGCCGCGCTCGAGCAGTGGGCCGGGCGCTTCGAGAGCCCGTGGTTCAGCGTCGCGGCCCAGCACCTGCGCTTCGACCTGCAGCCGATCGCGGCGCTGGACGGCGGGCTCGTGCACGGCTACGAGGCGCTCGTGCGCGGCCGCCTGGGCGAGCAAGAGATCGGCGCCGGCGCGCTGCTGCAGGCCGCGGGCGCCCACGATCAAATGGCCGCCTTCGACGCCCGCGCCCGCAGTCGCGCGATCATCCAGGCCTACCCGCAGGTCCCGGCCGGCGCGCGGCTGTTCATCAACTTCTCGCCGACGGTGATCTACGACCCATCGATCTGCCTCAATACCACCTTTCGCAGCTGCATCGATTCCGGCGCCGACATCACGCGCCTCGTCTTCGAGGTCACGGAGGCCCACGCCTTCCCCGACCTGACCCTGCTGCGAAAGATCCTCGACCGCTATCGCGAGGAGGGCGCCCGCGTCGCGCTCGACGACATGGGCAGCGGACATACCAGCCTGCTCTACCTGTCCGCGCTGCGCCCCGACTACGTCAAGCTCGACCGCGGCCTGCTCACGGGTCTACGCCACGGCGACCCGCGCGTCCCCCTGCTCGGCGCGATGATCCGCTACGCCCACGACCTCGGGATCCTCGTCATCGCCGAGGGCATCGAGACCGTCGAGGAGCTGCAGATCGTCCGCGAGCTCGGCGCGGACCTCGGCCAGGGCTACTTCCTCGCCCGCCCCGCCGCGCACGCCGGTGAGCTCACCCAGGCCGCCCGCAACGCCCTCGGCGGCGGCGTGACCACCCACCATCGCCGCCCGGACCCCGCGCGCCACGCGTCCCAGTCCCAGCGCGCGCCCGTCGAATTCTAGGCCCACATCAGGCCACGGGCCCGTCGACGCAGGCCCCGCGCTGAAACTCCGCAGCGTCCGGCGCCAGCACCCAGACCGCCACCAATGTGGCCAGATTGATCCGCCCGCCATTACCCTCACCGCCCGCGAGCTCGACGCCCACCGTGCCATCGTCGCGGCGACGTTCGATGCCGAGCAGCAGCTCGCCCGCATCGGCGAAGCGAGCGGCGAGCGCCTGAAAGCTGCAGCTGCCCGCGCCGGCCGTGTCGACCTGCTTGCGGACGAAGCTCTGCCCCCAGGGCCCCATCAGCTCGCCGTACACCAGGTTGAACGCGGGGATCAGCACCGACTGGAACAGGAAGGCCGCGCGCAGGCTCTCGAGCGCGTAGATCTGCACCTGGTCGTCGCCGTACAGGCGGGCGCGGCGGCGCAGGCGGGCGCAGAGGTCGGCGTCGACGACCTCGGCGATCACCCGCAGCGGCGAGCGCCGGCCGTTGCGGGTGCGCGCGACCTCGAGGGCGAGCAGCGCCTGGATCGTGCGCGCGTCGCCGCTGTCGCTGCGCGAGGCCAGCAGCAGCGCGAGGTCGAGGTCGCCGACGTGGCCGAAGCCGTGCGGCAGATCGACCAGCTGCAGCAGCGCGCTGCGGTCCCCGACCGCCAGGCAGACCCGGCCGCACTGCTGCGTCGCGTGCAGGCGCGGCTGATAGACGAAGCTGCCCTCGGCCTGGGCGACGAAGCTGCCCGGCGAGAGCGTGAGCATGCGGTACTCGCCGAGGTTGCGGTGCTCGCGGAAGCGCTCGCGCGCGGCCACCAGCGCGGCCTCGTCGTCGACCATCACGAGGATCTGCGCGAGCGGCTCGGCGAGCACCAGCGCCTCGAGCAGGCCGACCGTCGCCGGACGAAAACCACACACCACGATCCTCCGCAGCGGCAGCGGGGCCTGCGGCACGAACCCCGGGCAGCGCGACGCCGCCGGGCCCGCCCCGTCCAGCTGGGCGGCGTCCTGGGCCGCCTGCTGGTGCGCGTAGCCGGGCTGAACCGGGGGCGCGCGCAGGTCCTCGCAGAAGTCGCGGACCACCCCGAAGTTGGGCGCGGCGGCGACGAAGCCGATCCAGTTGCGCTCGCCGGCCACGGCCTGGCCGTCGGTGCCGAGCGCGACCTTGCGCGAGGTGAAGCCGCTGGCGTCGGTCTCCTCGTAGAGCAGACC
>NZ_JACCSO010000491.1 GCF_013812955.1 Nannocystis sp.
CGACCCTCCGCGAGGCCGCCGGCCCGGCGAGGCCCGCATCCACGGCCGACGCCATCAAGCTGCCCGGACGGCGAAAACCGGCGCAGGACCGGCCTGAACCCTGAAACGACGGCTTTGGCCGCCCGCACCGATCAGCGATCTTCTGGACCTGTGTTCGCGGCGGCGAGGTCCGGTATCCTCCGGTGGTGACCGTCACCGTCCTCGGGCTCGCCCTCGTGGCTGCGATGAACGCGCCCGCGGGCTCGGAGGACATGTCCCAAAAGCCAGCTTCACAAGCTGGGGCCGCGCCGAGCTTCACGACGACGACGACGCCGCAGGGGCGCGCCCGGCTGCGCGGCCGGGTGTTGGTGTACGGCAGCCGTGACCTCGTGTTCGGCGCGCGGATCCTCGGGGACACGGCGGATGTTGCGACGACCACCGACGCGGAGGGCCGCTTCGAGCTGTGGTTGCCGCCGGGGGAGCACAAGCTGGTCATCCGCGCCGCGGGATTTCGCGACCTGCCGGTCACGGTGAAGTTGGCCGACCAGCAGGACCTGGTCTACGAGTATCGCCTCGCGCCCGACCTCGACGGCAACCCGTATCGCACGATCGTTCGCCAGCAGCGCGAGGTGGCGATCTCCAGCACGACCCTGCGCGACGACGAGATCCACGCGCTGCCCGGGACCTTCGGCGACCCGTTTCGCGTCGTCAAGAGCTTGCCCGGAGCGTCGCAGCTGGCGGGCTTTCTCCCCTACGTGGTCGTGCGCGGCGCGGCGCCGGGCAACACCGGCTACTTCCTCGACGGCGTGCGCGTGCCGATCTTGTTTCACGTGGCGATCGGGCCCTCGGTCATCCACCCCTACTTCATCGACCAGGTCGACTTCTATCCCGGCGGCGCGCCGGTGCGGCTCGGTCGTTATGTCAGCGGCATGATCGAGGGCCGCACCAAGGCCGCCCGCCGCGACCGCGTGTACGGCGAATTCGAGGTCCGTCTCACCGACGCGGGCGGCCTCGTCGAGGTCCCGCTCAACCGCCGCCGCGATGCCAACTGCCGCCGCCGCAAGGCCAATGACACGACCCTCGATCGCAAGGCCCGCGCCAAGCTCGACTGTCGGCGCGGCCCGGCTCGCGGCTCGCTGACCCTCGCCGGCCGCTACAGCTACACCGCGGGGGTGTTGACGCTGGTCCAGGCCAACGCGCGCCTCAAGTTCTGGGACTACCAGGCCCGCCTCGACCACAAGCTCGGACAAAACGCGCAGTACACGGCCTTCGCGTACGGCAGCTTCGACTCGATCGGCACCAAGGTGGACCCGGTGCCCTTCCTGCAATTCGAGTTCTATCGGGTGCAGCAGCGCATCCGCCAGCAGCTGCCGCGCGGCGGTACGGCCACCTACAGCCTCGCGCTCGGCCTCGACCGCTCGGGCCTGTCGCAGGTCCAGACCAACCAGTGGCAGATCGCGCCGCGCTTCGACGTCCGCATACCGCTCGGCGAGCGCAGCAACGGCGAGTTCGGCTTCGGCCTCGATCAGGAGTTCTCGGTGTTTCGCGCCGACACGGCCGCCGCGGGTACGGGCATCAGCGATTATGTGTCGGTGCTGCTGAGCGACCGCTTCGTCTCGTCGACCGGGCTCTACGCCGAGCTGCTGTGGCGCAAGGGTCGGGTCGACATCCGACCGGGGCTGCGCAGCGACCTCTACGTCCAGCTGGGGCCGTCGCCGACGCTGCCGCAGGCGTCGAGCGTCACCCATGCCTTCGGCGTCGACCCGCGCCTGCTGCTGCGCGAGAAGATCAACGAGCGCTGGACCTTGCGGCAAAACATCGGGCTCTATCATCAGCCCCCGAGCTTCCCGGTGCCGATCCCCGGGGTCGAGAGCTTCGGCTTCGAGCGCGGCCTGCAGCGCAACCTCCAGGGCAGCGTCGGCTACGAGTTCACCATCTCCAACCGATTCATCCTGACCCAGGACGCCTACCTCGGGCGCCTGAGCAACCTGCAGGACTATGACCTCGCGGCCGCGACCGATGCGGCCGGCAAGAATCAGATCACCGAGTTCGACGACCTCGTCATCCGCAGCACCGGCCTCGTATATGGCCTCGAGACCATGTTGCGCCTGGCCCCGCGCCAGCGCGTCTACGGCTGGGCCGCGTACACGCTGTCACGCTCGACGCGAGAGTTCGACCAGGGCGGCCGCGCGCCCTCGAACTGGGACCAGCGGCACATCCTCAACATCGTGCTCGGCTATCGCATCGGCGAGAAGTGGAACCTCGGCGGGCGGCTGCACGTCAACTCCGGGCGCCCCTATACCGCGGCGCTGGCCGACCAGAGCGCCGTCGATGCGTTGACCTACAACCGCAACAACCGCCGCCTACCGCCGTTCTTCCAGCTCGATCTACGGGCCGAGCGGACCTGGCGGTTTCGCAGCTGGAACTTGCAGCTGATCCTCGACGTGCTGAACTCGACCTACGCGCGGGAAGTGTTCGCATGCACCCTCCCGAACAGCGGCAACGCGGGTTTCGGTATGGCCCCCTCGTCCGGTGGCGCATTGGGCCCCGACGGTTGCAAGCAGCAGGGCGTGCACTACATCTTGCCGTCGATCGGCCTGCGCGGGGTGTTCTGACGGCGTTCTCAGGCTTTTCCAGACTTGCTCATGTTTGCTCATGCACCCTCGAGCGTGCTGGGGCGCGCTCAGCCGACGGCTCTGGACGAGGCTGGTCTTCGGGACAGGCGGACCTGGCCCAAGGTTCCGGTCTCTTGCGACCTGACCATGTGAGCATCCGCATTTGAAGACGGTTCAGGAGAAAGATCAAGTCGTGTCATCATGCCGCGCCAGGGCCAACTCATCGGGAGCTCATCATGAATGAAGTAGCGCAGGAAATCGGACGAAGGATCAGACTGTGGCGGACGGCGACTCCTCCCCCGAAGACCCGCCGCAAGAATCAAGGCGAGACCGGCTGGCGCCCACACATGACGATCGAGGAGCTGGCCAAGGCGACCGGCCTCACCGTGACGACCGTCAATAAGCTCGAGCTCGGCTACAAGGCCCCTCGCATCGAGTCGCTGCTGCTCCTCGCCTCCGCCTTCGGCTGCGACCCGACCGAACTGCTCCCGCGTGCCAAGCAAAAGGGCGGCGCCAAGGCCGAACTGCTCGACGAGCTCAACGCCGTCGCCACCCAGCTCTCCCCCAAGCAGATCCGCGAGCTCGTGAAGTCGGCCCGCAGCATGGAACCCGGCTGAGCCCCCGCTCCATTCGACCCTCGCCAACTCGAGTTCGCATCCGAGAGCAGCCGACCCCCTCCGAGGGTCCGCTGCTCTCGGCGCGTATACGGCCCATGGCATGGATGAGGTGAACGCGGAAGCCGGGTGGCCAGCCGGCCGGACACCCCGGCCCGCCGGCGGGACAGGCCCACCAGGCCGGCGACGTTCGACGCGATTCGTGGCATCGCGTCATCCCGGTTGCGCCGGCACCGCCAGCCTGTCCCGCCCGCAGGACAGGGCGCGCGGCCCTGAACGAGCCGACGGCGGGATAAGTGCTTGAAAGTCCAGCGTTGGGACGTCCCGCTCCCGACCCTCCAGGCGCTGGAACACGGCCTGCACTCCTGTCGGACATGCAGCCCAGCCCCCGCTCCGATGTCTTCATCCGCCACCTGGTCGACGCCGCGACCGCTCGCCCGCTGTTGAACCGCCTGCTCGAGATGAAGCAGGGACGTGTGTTTCACGCCCCGGCCGTGGTCGTGGCGCCCACACCGGCGCCCGAGCGCATCTTCCCCCTCAGGCACCCGCAGGCGGCGTAACCCGATGAAAGACCGGGGCTGGCTTGTCCGACGTTCGTGCGCCACCATGCCTGTCATGATGCGTCGCTGCACCGTCCTCGCGTTCGCGCTCGGGGCAATCTGCATGCAAGCGGCGCACAGCCTGTGGCCGGAGGCTGAGGCGGAGGCGGGCCATCGCAGCTTGAACCGCGCCGGCTTCGACGCCGCGCTGCACACGGTGCTCGACCGCTACGTCGACCCGGTCGAGGCCTCGCCGGTGCTGGCCGAGAGCCTGAAGCGGATCGTCAGCGGCCTGGATAGTTACAGTCACTTCCTCACCGCCGAGGACCGCCAGCAGATCAGAGATCGCAGCCGCGGCGGCACCACCGGCCTGGCGATGAAGCTGCACCGCGCCGAACCGGGGACCCGCAAGCCGGCGTGGGTCGAGGTCACCGCGGTGCTCCCCGATTCGCCGGCCCAGCGCGCAGGCCTCACGCCCGGCGACCAGCTGCTCAAGATCCGCGGCCAGGACGTCGCATTCCTGCTGTCACAGGCGGAGGCGGAGGCCCTGATGCTCGGCGGCGACGGCGAGACCATCGCGCTCACCATCCAGCGCCGCAGCGAGCCCGCGCCCGCGCCCGCCAACCTCGTGCTCGCCGGTCAGCCGAGGAACCTGGTCGAAGGCGCTCTGGTCCTGCGCGGCGGCCGGAACTTCGCCCACCTGCGGGTGCGAGCATTTCGCGGCGGCACCGCGGACCTGTTCAAGCGCAACTTGAAGGAGCTGCGCCGCGCCGCCGGCAGCTCGCTCGCCGGCGTGGTCCTCGACCTGCGGGGCAACCCGGGCGGTGATGTGCCCGAGGCCGTGATGATCGCCGACATGTTCGTGGCCGAGGGCGTACTCGTGCGCACCCGTGGCCGCGGCGGGCAGATCCTCCGCGAAGAGCGGGCCCACCCGGACGGCAGTGACAGCAACATCCCGCTGGTCGTGCTGCAAGACCACGCCTCGGCCTCGGCCTCCGAGCTGCTCGCGGTGGCGCTGCAAGACCACGGACGTGCGCGCGTCGTCGGCGAGCGCAGCTACGGCAAGGGCACCGTGCAGGACGTCATCGGCATGCACGACGGCTCGCAGCTGACCCTGACGATCGCCCGCTACTTCTCGCCGAAGGACCGCCTCATCGACGGCAACGGCGTCGAGCCCGACATCCTCGCTCCGGCGGCCATCAGCGCCAGCGTCGACGCCAGCCTCGAGTCGGCGCTGGCCGAGCTCGGACGCAAGCCCGAGACCCTGTAGCGCTGGCCGCGGCTGTCTGAAGGGACAGACCGCGGACGCGGCGCATCGAAGTTATCAGCTTATGAGGATGCGACGAGTCGCGTTGGCGCTGGTCGCCAGCTCCCGCTCGCGGGGCCCGAAATTACCGCCGAGCGCGCCGACGAAGAGCGTCTCGCCGAGCACCTTGATGCTGCGCACGCTGTACTCGCGCTCGACCCCGTCCCGGCGGACGTTGGCCCGCGCCGACCCACGCGCCACCAGGGGCGTGACCGCGGCGAGCATGGCCAGGTCGAGCTCGGTGGTGCTGTTCGAAACGAGGATCCCCGCCTCGTCGGTGACGATGAGAACGTCGAGCTCGGCGCGCTGGACCGCGTGGTCGAACGCCGAGACCAGCGCCGTGGCGGTGTCATCCGGCCGGTTACGGCGCCGCTCGAACAGGGGACGACCCGGGCGCGGCAGCGGAGGCAGACGAAGGGGTGGCTTGACGGTGGCTGGCGCGTGCATTGGCGGTTCCTTCGGCGGTGGTAGGACGCCGTGAACATAAGCCGTACATGTAGGTAAGTCCAGATCCCGACAATTTGCGGTTGCGCACCGGGCGCACCCTGCAGATCAGCGCGTGGCGTGTGAGCTTGCCATCCCCCCCGCGCGCCAAACCGGTTACACTCCGCGCCATGCCGATCGAGGCTGCGGAAATCGAGCAAGTTCGCCAGGCGCTCGTGCGCTATGCCGGTTGGGACCAGGTTCCAGACGAGGTCATGGTTGAGCTGTGTCGCGGGGCCGAATTGATCGAGGTCAAGCGCAAGCGCTCCGTGTTCCGCCGCGGCGAGCCTGGTCCAGGTCTGTTCGTCGTCAAGACGGGCGAATTTAAGCTGAGCCTGATCTCATCGGAGGGGCGAGAGCAGATCTTGTACCTCGCAGAGCCAGGCAAGTTGATCGGCGAGGGCTTCTTGCCGCGCGACGTGCAATGCGCAGCCTCGGCCTTCGCTATGGTGGATTCGGAGGCGTGGCAGTTCGAGACCGAGGGGGTCATCAACCTGATCGGACGCTCGCAGCCGCTGGCCTTCGCGCTGATGCGACACATGGCCTTTCGCGCCAACCGCTTGATCGACCTCGTGCTCGACCTGTCCCTACGTTCGGTCGAACGACGCCTCGCATCCTTCCTGCTCTCGCTGGCCGTTCGCGCCGGCGCCGAGGCGGGCAAGAGCTGCGTGATCCCCCGCCAGCTCGACATGAACACTGTTGCGGCCCGCCTCGGTACCGTGCGTGAGGAGATCTCCCGCGCCCTCAACCGCATGCAGCGCGATGGAATCCTGAGCCTCAGCCGCCAGGAGATCGTCGTCCTCGACCTCAACGCCCTCGAGCGTGTCACCTACGAGTAAGGTGCGCTGCGTGCGGACCCGCGGCGCCCTCGGGCTGGCGTCTCTGACGCCCCTGGTCTTGTGGGTCGCCTGCGGCGGCGCTCCTCCAGCCGCCGAGCCGGCGCCCGCGCCCGCGCCGGTCACTCCGATCGCGGTCGTGCCTCCGAAAGCGGCGTGTCCGTCCTGGGCCGGCCTCGACGTGAAGTCCCTGCCGCCCCTGCCGGTCACGTCCTACACCGCCACCTTCGAGCAGGTGTGGCGCATCGTGCAGGAGAAGCACTTCGACCCGACCCTCGGCTGTCAGGATTGGCCGGCGCTGCGGCTCGAGTTCGGCGGCCGACTGGTGGACGCGAAGGACCCCGCCGAGGCCTATGCAACGATGAACGCGCTGCTGGCGACGCTGAAGCAGAGCCACTTCAAGGTCGTGGCACCCGGCGGCGCGGTCGAGTCCGAGGCCTCCGGTCCGGCCCGGGCGCCCGTGCATGTGCGCATGATCGAGGGGCAGTTGGTCGTGGTCGACGCGGCGCTCGGCGGTGTCGACAGCGGCGTGCCGTGCGGCGCGGTGCTCGTCGCCATCGATGGCAAGCCGGTCGCGGAGATCGTCCGAAAGATCGAGGCGACGGCGCTGCGCCCGGACGAGGTCGCATTCCAGGCGATGTGGGCCGTCGAGGCCGCGCTTCGTGGTGCCCCGGGCGCGACCAGATCGCTGCGCTTCCTCGACCCCAGGAAGAAGGACCGGGAGGTCACCCGCGAGGTCACGTGCGTGATCCCGGACGGCGAGATGGTGACGATCGGCAACCTGCGCGACATCCCGACGACCGTCACGCACACGATGATCCCGGGAACGAAGATCGGCCACCTCGCGTTCAACTACTGGATGCTGCCGATGGTCGAGCGGGTGCGCGGTGCGATGGCCGATCTGCGAGCACAGGGCATGACCGGCCTGGTCCTCGACCTGCGCGGCAATCCGGGCGGCGTCGGGGCGATGTCGATCCCCGTGGCCCGCCTGCTGCTCACCAAACCGGGCAGCCTCGGCAAGCTGCAGTTTCGCGACTTCGCCCAGGAGTTCAACGTGGCCGCCGACCCCGCCGCGTTCACCGGTCCGGTGATCGTGCTCGTCGACGAGGGCACCGCGAGCACCTCGGAGATCTTCGCGGCCGGACTGCGTGACCTCGAACGCGCCCGCGTGTTCGGCTCACGGCCCTCGGCCGGCGCGGCGCTGCCATCGCTGGTCGAGGCGCTCGAGAGCGGCGCGCTGCTGCAATACGTGGTCGGCGACTATCACAGCTCTCGCGGCGCAGCGGCCGAGGGCGACGGGGTGCGCCCCGATGTGCTCGTGCCCGAGACCCGCGCCGACTTCATCGCCGGACGCGACCCGGTGCTCGAGGCCGCCGTGAAGGCCCTGGCGGCCAGCGAGCAGCCTGATGCCGTGCTTCAACCACCAGCCAGCGGGCCAGCGCCCGGCGAGGGACGACCATGATCGTGCTCGACTCACTTCGTGCATCCGACCTTCGTGCATCCGACCTTCGTGCATCCGCTCGCCGGCTCCCTCGGCTTCGTTGGCGGGCCCTCGGCCGCTCGTTGGCTCTGGGCCTGCTGATCTGCGCGTGTACGGCGGCGCCGAAGTCGGACGAGCCGGACACGTCGGACATGGCGAAGGTCGCCGAGAAGTCGGCCGCGGCGAGTCCGGCGGTGAACGAGGCGGGGCTGCCGGACGCCGCGCAGCTGCTCGCAGCCTCGGTCGATGCGATGGGCGGGGCCGCCAAGTTCGACGCGCTGACGAGCTATTACTCGGAGGTGCAGGTGACCATGGGCGGGCTCGGGCTGACGGGCGTGGCGAAGACGTGGTGGCGGGGCGGCGACTACTACAGCGAGATGGAGATGCCGGGCGTCGGGATGATTCGGACCGGCAGCCTCGACGGCAAGCCCTGGAGTGACGACCCGATCAACGGGGTGCGGGCGCTCGACGGCAAGGAGGCCGAGCAGGCGGCCTGGTCCATGGCCATGACGTTGTGCCTGGCCCCCGAGTGGAAGCGACACTTCAAGGCGGCCGAGACGACGGCGGTGACGCAGATCGAGGGCAAGCAGATCGCGGAGGTCACGCTGACCTCCGCGCTGGGCGACCGGGTGGTGCTTCGCCTCGATGTGGCGAGCAAGCTGCCGGTCTCGCACAGCTTCACGCAGGCGTCGCCGCTCGGCGATACGCCAGCGACCATCTACTTCAAGGACTTTCGCGTGGTCGAGGGGATGAACATCCCGTTCCAGCAGGTGATGGATACGACGTTGACCAAGGCCGTGACGACGATGACCCGCTTCGAGGTCAATGGGCCGACGGACGCCGCGAAATTTGCGATGCCCGGCACAGGCGTCGATACGGTCACGCCGGGCAAGCTGGTCGATGGCGCGAAGATCGACCCGGAGAAGGCCGCTGCGGCCCAGGCCGCTGCCGCGGAGAAGGCCGCGAAGGCGGAGCCGTCCACGAAGCGTAAGCCCGGCAAGGGCTGAGAGCCGGGCAGGGCGCAGGACCGCCGGGCGCAGGACGACGCCCAGCTGCTTTTTTAAAGAAAGCTCGGGCCTCACAGCTGCCGGGCGCAGGACGACGCCCAGCTGCTTTTTTTGAAAAAGCTCGGGCTGGGGAAGCTTACAGCTGCTGGGCGCAGTACATGGGCTCGCCGAGCTTCTCGATCAGGCCGAGCTGGGTCTCGAGCCAGTCGGTGTGCTCTTCCTCGGAGACGAGCATGCGCTCGAGCAGCTCGCGGGTGGCGTTGTCGCCGAGGTCGCGGGCGAGGGCGATGCCCGTGTTGAAGCGGGAGATGGCGTCGAGTTCGAGCCTGAGGTCGAGCTCGAACTGCTCCTTCACCGTCTCGCCGACGTTGACCTTGTTGAGGCGCTGGACGTTCGGCACGCCCTCGAGGAACAAGATCCGCTCGATGAGCTTGTCGGCGTGCTTCATCTCGTCGATCGATTCGTCGCGGATCTTGGTGGCGAGCTTATGAAACCCCCAGTTGGCGTTCATCTTGGCGTGGATGAAATACTGGTTGATGCTCGTCAGCTCGGCCGTCAGGACGTCGTTGAGCGTTTGGATGACCTTGTCGTTGCCCTTCATCGTGCCGGCAAGCTAGCACGCAGGCGCGAGATCGGGGCCGCGGGCGATGAAGTTGTCCGGCCGCCACGATCGGGATGAGATCGACTTTCAGCACCAACCGCGGTTGGCCGCGGTCCACGGCCGGCAATGAAATGCAGTTTCAGCTCAGCGATCGTCCGTGACGACCGCGGAGCTGTGGTGCTCGTGACGCGGGGCGACGGTGTCGAGCAGCTGGCGGATCTGCTGGACGCAGGCGCCGCAACCGGTGCCTGCCTGGCAGCTCTGGCGGATCTGCTTGAGGGTGCAAGCGCCACGGCGTGCCTCGTCCAGGATGGTCCGGCTCGAAACCCCTTTGCACAGGCACACGATCATGACGGTCCTTGGAGGCAGCGCCGCGGGGCGGTGCTGAAAATCATTCTCAGAATGACTACCCAGATCTACCCGACCCGAACAGGGCCGGCAAGGGACTGAAACTGATTTTCATTCGCGCGTCCACGCGCCTTGGGCGTGCAGTCCCCACCAGAACTGGGTTTGAGCCGGGGAGTGCGGGAGTCACGCGGCAGTTTGTGGCGCTGCGCACGGTGCGATATCGCTCGGAAGGGCGATCGGGCGGAGTCTCCGACTGCACGTGAAGCCGGGTTTCACCCGGGAGCGCCGGCGGGTCCGCCTCGAACCCCGAGGGGCGGGCCTTGCCTCGTAATTTCACCCGGGCGCGAGGGCAGGTCCGCGTCATGATCCGCCTCTGTTTGGAGTGCAGCTGGTTTTAAAAAAGCCAGACGCCCGCGGCTTTGGGGGCCGCGGGCGTCTGTCTCATCGGGTGAGCTTGTGCGCGTCAGCTCTGGACGCGGGCGGTGCGACGCGCGAGGGCGAGGGCCAGCAGGGCGTTGGCGGCGAGCCAGAGGCGGTCGATGCCGGGGCCGCCGGGCACGCCGGAGACCAGGGTCGGGAGGACGATCGCGCCGTGCAGCAGCATCGCGGCGTAGCCGAGGTTCAGGCCGACCAGCAGGCCGCGCAGCGGACGGACGCTGAGCAGCAGGAGGGTCAGCAGCACCGGGATGAGGGCGGAGAGCACCAGCGGCGAGCCGAAGGCGGCGACGCTGCCGGTGACGCCCGCGAGGTGATAGGCCAGCGGCGCGCAGCCGAAGGCGCCAGCGGCGAGGCCCGCTCCGGCGATCATACTGGCACCGGCGGCGAAGCGGGCGCGGCGGGTGACGAGGCCGGTGGCGCCGAGGCTGGCGAGGCCCAGCAGACCGAGCAGGCCGGCGATCCCGGCGCGCTCCGGGGCGTAGCTCTCGGCCGAGGCGTCGACGGCGGCGAGCGCATCGACGACGCCGGCGCCGTACTCCTTGTCCCACTCGACGTTGTTGGGATGCGTCGCGGTGCGCTTGAGGATGCGCTCGACCTCGTCGGGGTTGGTGATGCCGCGCGAGACGACGAGGGCGGCGACGCCGGCGGCGTGGGGCGAGGCCATCGAGGTGCCCTGCAGCCACATGTAGTCGCTCTGCATCGGGTTTTGCAGGCCGATGGTGTTCTGCAGCACGCCGTCGGGGAAGCCGTCACCGTTCTTGTCGGCGCGGGTGTCACCGCCGGGGGCGGAGATGTCGAGGTCCTTGCCCCAATTCGAGTACCAGGAGCGCACGCCGGTGCCATCCACGGCGGCGACGGCGACGGCGCCGTCGTGGCCGGCGGGGTAGCCGACGCGGGAGCGCTTCTCGTTGCCGGCGGCGCAGACGACGGTGACGCCCTTGCTGTGGGCGTAGGCGACGGCCTTGCCGAGCACGGCCGAGGGCAGGGGTCCGCCGAGGCTCATGTTGATGACCTGGGCGCCGTGGTCGGCGGCGTAGCGGATCGCGTTGGCGATGCCGGGCACCGAGCCGCGACCGTCGCCGGCGAGCACCTTGAGCGGCATGATCGTCGACTCGTACGCGACGCCGGCGACGCCGAGCGCGTTGTGGGTGGTCTGGGCGATCGTGCCGGCGACGTGGGTGCCGTGCAGGTGGTCGTCGAGGCCGTCGGGGAGGGCGCCGGAGACGAAGGTCGCGCCGTGGGTGAAGGCGGTGCCGGCGAGGTCGGGGACCTGCTTGGCGGTGCCGGGCATGTCCTTCCAGGCGACGCCGGTGTCGATGACGGCGACGATCGTCCCCTTGCCGCCGGTGATCTTCCACGCCTCGGGCGTGTGGATCATCTCCATGTGCCACTGGCGGGCGAACCACGGATCGTCGGGGACGAAGCGCTCGCGCTGGCGCTTGTTGGCCTCGGGGTCGGAGGCTTCGGGGTCGGCGGTGATGGCGTCGGCGGTGATGGCGTCGGAGGCGATGGAGCCGCCGTCGGGCATATCGATCAGGCCGAACATCAGCTCGGGCTCGACGACCTCGACCAGCGGATGACCCTGAAGACGGGCCTGCAAGGCCGTGAGGGCGGCCTCGTCGCCGAATACGCGGTACAGGTGCTCACCCTCGCTGTAGAAGCCGGCCGGCTCGAACTCGAGGCCGAGGCCGGCGAGCAGGGCCGCGAGCTCGGCCTCACTGCCGCCCTCACCATGCTCGGGCTCGACGAGGTCGAGGAGCAGCGAGCCGGTCGCGGCGTCCGCTTCCTGGGCCTCGGCCATGCTCAGGGCCGGGAGGTCGCCCGCCGCGACGCCGTTCGACACGGGACTGTGCTGGACGGCGAGGAGGCCGGCGAAGGCGAGGAGACCCGCGCCGGCGAGGAGCGGGCGGTGACGCAGAAGGACCGAGGCGACGCGCATGAAAGTGACTCCTGGTCGGCAAACAGCCGAGTCGGGCCAGTATAGGAGCGTGGCCCGTCGCATGCACGGCGCTGTCGCGGCGGAGTGGCCGCAGATTCGGTGAAAGCCAGGGAGAGGCCCTGGAGCGGTGAATTGGGCCGATCGGGCGCGGGCGGAGAGATTTTGCGGCGAGGACCGACGCGGGGCCGGGGCCCGGGGCGTGCAAGTTGTACGGCGCGATCCCGGATGGTTGCGGACTTCACGCGAGCGCATGACCTGGGCTAAGCTGCGGGCCTCTGCGCTTGTAGCTCAGCTGGATAGAGCATCGGGCTTCGAACCCGAGGGCCGCAGGTTCGAATCCTGCCGAGCGCACCAGAGGCCCCCACCCGGGGGCCTCTCGTTTTCCAGCCCCGTCCGGGGCTGCTGGTTTTTCAGGCGAGTCCGGCTGTTGGTTTTTCAGGCGAGTCCGGCTGCTTGGTTTTCAGGCGAGTCCGGCTGTTTGGTGTCCGGGCCCGTTCGGGCTGCTGCCGTTGTGTCTTTTAAGACATGTCTTCTAGGACATGGCCTGAAGATCAGGGGCGGATCGAGCTGCCGTCGGTGAGTGAGGCGGCGTCGGGGAGGCCGCCGAGCTCGAGGGCGGCGATGAGGTTGTGGACGTAGCCGCGGTAGCCGGTGAGGCAGTCGGCGAGGGCGCAGGCTTGCCAGAAGCCGGTGTTGACGGCGGAGCTGAGGGTCTGCTGAAACGCCTCCCAGGTCGAGCCGCGGGTGGCGGCCTGGGCGAGCGCGGCGTTGGCGAATTCGCGGAGTCGGTCGCCGAGGCCCTGTTGTTTGCCGCCGCCCTCGAACTGGACGACGCCGAGCGGGTTCTTGTGCGGGTCGCCGACCAGCGGGATGCAGACGATCCAGTCGTGCTCGGGGGACCAGTGCTGGTAGGCGGGGCTGCGCTGGTAGACGAGGGCGTCCTTGGTGTGCTCGGTGCTGCGGCACCAGGCGGCGGGACGGTTGAAGCGGAAGGCGTGGCCGGCGACGCCGGTGCCGCAGGGGTAGGAGCAGACCCACTCGCGGCTGGCGAAGTTGCCGAAGGCGGGCAGCAGGCGGCCCTGGGTCTCGTCCCACAACAGGCCCATCCATGACACCCCTGCGGGCGAGGCGGACACCCCCGCGGGCGAGGCGGTGAAGACGGCGGAGATCGCCGCGGAGACGATCTCGGCGAGTTGATAGGAGAGCACCGGGCCGAGCTCGCGGTCGGCGATGCAGCGGTCGAGCAGCTTGGCGGCGATGCGGCCGGCCGTGTAGTCGAGGGTGTGGCCGGCGAGGCTCGGGCGGTAGGCGATCGCGTAGCGGTAGCCGACGATCGGGGCCTCGATGCTGAGGGCGATCTCGGTGGTCGAGCGCTTGACCAGCTCGCAGCGGACCAGCTCGCTCTCGACCCGTTCCCAGTGCTGGTCGCCGTTGTGGGTGACGCAGCGCTCGACGCGTTTTTCGACGCTGTCCATGTCGACGACGGGGTCGTCGAACGTAAAGGTCAGGGTCAGGTGGCGGCAGGGGACGCGCACGGTGTGGGCGCGCATGACCATGCCGTCGCGGTTGCCGTAACGATTGCCGTCGAGGCCGCGCGGGCCGGCGAGGTTGTAGCGCGGGACCTCGGCCTGGGTCAGCGGGATGACGTTGCTGGCGTGATAGCGCCACACCAGGTCGGTGGGGCGCTGGTCCGGTGGGTAGAGGGTGAAGCGAATGACGCCGTCTTGACCGGTGCTCTGGCGGACCTCGAAGCCGGGCGAGCGCTGCGGGTTCTCGGCCCGCGCCTCACACACGGGTGGGCTGAGCTCGGCGATCTGGATCGGGTGCGGGGTGCGAAGCTCGGCGATGTGGACCGCGACGGTGCTGATGCCGTGACGGTCGACGTGGGCGTGACGACTGTGCTCGCCGGCGGAGATCTCGTGTTGCTCGCGCTCGCCCTGGTGACCGAGCGGGAAGGTCCGCGCCGGGCGGCGGGTGTACACGGCGACGTCGCCGGTGCGCTCGTAGACCTGCACGTGGACCTGGTGCGGGTGGATCTGGACCACGGAGAACTGCTTGCCGACGGCGTCGGGGCGCTGGTTTTGATTGGCGCCGAGCGAGCCGGTGCCGACCAGCACGAAGCGGTCGGTGAGCCAGCCGAGCTGCTGCGCGCCGGCCTTGTGCAGGTGGCCGTGAAAGCCGACCTGAAAGCCGCCGACGATCAATGCCCCGAGGTCGGCTTGATTCAAATAGTCGGGGCGATAACCGTCGGTGTGGATGCCGTGGTGCCACACGGCGATGCGCAGGAAACCCTCGGCGTGCTCGCTGGCGTGCGCGGCCGCGTTGGCGATCGACTCGCGCGAAATAGCAGCGCCGGTCCAGTAGCGGTCGTTGAGGAAGCAGGAGTTGAAGCCGTAGACGGCGATGCGGTCCTCGGGGAAAACGTGGGCCGACCAGTCGAGGCCCTCCTGCGCGGCGAGCAGGTCGAAGTGCCGGCCGGGCTCGCGCAGGGATGGTCCGTAGAACTCGTCGAGGAAGCGCTGGACGTTGGCGAGGCGGGCGCCCTGGCGGGCCTCGTCGAGGGCGATCCACTCGATGTGTCCGTATTTGCTGATCACCTGGCGCAGGCCGGAGCGGGCCGGGTCCTCGCGGTAGCGCTGCAGCAGACGCGCGAGCTGCTCGGAGCCCGCAGGCTGTTGCAGCAGGTCGGCGAGCTGCAGCGGGCGACCGAGCTCGGCGCTCCAGTCGACGTCGTGATTGCCGGGCACGAAGATGACGCGGGCGCGGGCCTCGGGGTCGCGCAGCAGGGGCAGCAGGCTGGTGGTGGCGAACTCGTGCAGCTCGCCGTATTCGTTGGGGCGCGCGGTGCCGGCGAGGTCGCCGCTGACGACGACGAGGTCGAAGCGCTGTTCGGCCTCGGGGAGCTTGCGAAGGGCGCTCTGCGGGCCGCCCCAGATCGCCTTCAAGGTCTCGGTGGAGCCGGCGCGATGGAGGTCAGAGATGTGAAGGATACGCACGGGATTCGGCGCGGCCGGGGCTCATGGCAGCCCAGCGCAGCCGAATGATACACGATCGCGCGGGCAGCTTACGGGACCTTGAGCGGCTCGGTGGCGGCTCGAAACGGGTCCAGGAGCGGCGGATGGCTCGGGCGAGAGAACCGTCCGAAGGCGCCGGTCGTGCGCCGAAGGGCCGCGCGGGCGGCGGCTGCTGCGAGGTCGACGGCCTCGGCGTTGACCTTGAATGGTTCGGGCAGGAGGGCGACGTCCGATGATGCAGAGGAGGATGTTGCAGGCGCCGGTTCCGATTCCGATGCCAAATCTGCAGCTGTTCGCTTGCCTTGGTCTTCGTGTCGGTCGTTGCTGGCCATGGGCACCTCCCCCGTATGTCCAGAGTAAGGCCTCCCCGGCCGGTCATGTCAAGGTGGGGTCGGCGCTGGGGGCGGACACGGCGCTCAGGCGTCGGCGGGGCGCTGGAGGCGGGGGGCGTGGGCCTCGGATTGCAGCTCGATGATGTGGGCTTCGGGGGCGACAGTGCGGGCGAGGTCGGGCAAGCGGCGGTGACAGGTGAGGAGAATGACCTGGGTGGCGCGGGCGGCGTCGCGGAGGGCGGCGAGGCTGGCGGCGGCGCGGGCGTCGTCGAAGTTGACCAGGACGTCGTCGAGGATGACGGGGAGCGGCTCGCTGCGGTCGCAGTAGTCGAGGATGTAGGCGAGGCGCAGCGCGAGGAACAGCTGTTCACGTGTCCCTGAGGACAGGTCGCCGGGGAGTCGGAGCTGGCCGTTGCTGTCGACGACGGCGAGCGAGCGGGTCTCGGGCTGGACGACGACGCGCAGGTGTCGGCCGCCGGTGATGCGGGCGAGCAGCTCGGAGGTGTATTGCAGGAGCGCGGGCTGGTTCTCGCGGGCGTAGCGGTCGGTGACGCGGTCGAGCACGCGCTCGGCGAGGTGCACGAGCACGTAGCGGTCGATCTGCTCCTCCAGCTCGGTCTTGATGACCTCGAGCTCGGCGCCGAGGCGGGCCGCGCGGTCGCCCCCGAGCTGCTGGGCCTCGTGCTCGCGGCGGCCCTTCTGCTCGACGGCGGCGAGGCGTCGCTGATCCAGCCCGGAGATCTCCCGGGCGAGCGTGTCCTGCTCGCTGACGAGGGCCTCGCGGCGGGCGGCCAGCAGCTCGGACTCGTAGGCGGCCCGACCCTCGCCCTCGCCGAGGCTGCGGGCGAGACGGAGGTCGAGGTCGGCGCAGCTGCGCTCGAGCTGCGCGCGCAGAAGTGTCCTTTCGGACATGGCCAAAAGCGCAGCCTCGTCGGTGACGCCGGCGCGGGCGAGCAGGGCCTCGTACTCGCCG
>NZ_JACCSO010000512.1 GCF_013812955.1 Nannocystis sp.
GCCCCCGTTTTGGCCCCCGTTTTGGCCGCGTGCTGCGCCGCGCTGGCCAGGTCCCGTCCGGGTTTTGTAGAACCCGCAAAGAGGACCTGTGGCCCACATCGTCATCGACACCTGTGGCGGGCGCGAGGCAGGCGCCGAGGCCCTCGAGGCCGCGGCGATCGCCAGCCTGCAGCTCGACCACCAGCTGACGCTCGTCGGCGACGAGGCCGAGCTGACCGGCAAGCTCTCGCGCATCGCCCACGACGCCGAGCGCCTGCGGGTCGCGCATGCCGGCGACCCCGTCGACCCCGACCAGGATCTGCGGATCGCGCTCGCCAAGCGCAACAGCATCACCGTCGGCCTCGAGCTGCTCGCCCGCGATCCGGCGGCGGTGTTCATCTCGGCCGGTCCACCGGCGCTGATCGTCGCCGCTGCGCTGCGCACCCTCGGCCGCATCCCCTCGGTCGGCCGCGCCGCGCTGGCGGCCGTGTACCCGACCCTGCGCCCGCACGGCCCCGCCTCCGACCCCTTCGCCCTGCTGCTCGACGTCGGCGCGACGGTCCAGTGCACCAGCGAGGACCTCGTCACCTTCGCGGCGATGGGCGCGGCCTATGCATCGAAGATCTCGAGCATCGAGCGGCCCCGCGTCGCGCTGCTGTCCAACGGCACAGCCACCGGAGGAGCCCCGCCGCGGGTCCGTGACGCCCATCGCCGGCTGCTGCAGAGCCCGGCGGGCTTCGAGTACGTCGGCTGCCTGCGCGCCGACCACGTCACCTCCGGCGACGCCGACGTGATCGTCACCGACGGCTTCACCGGCGACGTGCTGCTGCGCACCCTCGAGGGCATCGCCGCGACCGGCGAGCTGCTGATCAAGCGCGCGGCCGAGCGCTTCCAGTGGCGCCTCGGCGTGCAGATGCTCGGCGACGGCATCGCCGCGATCCGCGAGTTCACCGACTGGGAGAATTACGGCGGCGCCCCGCTGCTGGGCATCGACCGCGCGGTCATCGTGACCCAGGCCAACTCCGGCCGCCGCGCCTTTCTCAACGCCATCCGCCTCGGCGCGAAGATCGATCGCCTGCAGGTGCTCGCCGCGGTCGCCAGCGGCGTGACGGCCCTGCGCAGCAAGGAGGCATGACGTGAACGGTCCAGACGAGCCCGACGATCCGACCCCGCCCCCGATCACGTCCGAGGATGTGGTGGTGCAGCCCGAAGTAGTGGCGCCCGAGGACATCACGCCCACGGACGTGACGCCCGAGCCCGTGACCGCCGTGGTGATCCCGCCCGAGGAGGTCGCGCCCGCGGACCTCAGCGCCGAGGTCATTACGCCGACCACCGTGCCGTCTCCGCGGCGGCTGGTGCACCTGCGCTGGGACCTCGACAAGACCTACCTGCAGACCAACTTCGACAGCGTCAAGGATCTGGTCAAGACCTTCTGGCAAAAGCCCGAGGACAAGGCGACCGTGGCCGGCGCGCAGGCGCTGCTGCAGTCGTTGATGGATCCGGCGGACCGGCCGAACCGGCGCGTCACCTTCATCAGCGGCTCGCCCCGGCAGATGCGCAAGGTGTTGATGCGCAAGCTGTGCCTCGACGGGGTCGAGCCGGACATGTTCATCTTGAAGCCGAACCTCGAGAACCTGCTGCGCGGCCGGTTCCGGGCGCTGCGCGGGCAGGTCGGCTACAAGCTGAAGGCGCTGCTGCTGAGCCACATGGCGGCGGAGCAGGTCGACGAGTATCTGTTCGGCGACGACGCCGAGCAGGACGCGTTCATCTACAGCCTGTACGCCGACATCCTCTCCGGGCAGCTCGACGCCGTGCGCATGGCGGCGATCTTGACCACCTGCAAGGTCTACCGCCACGACGTCGACGAGATCATGGCGTACCACAAGCAGCTCGTCGGCTCGGGCGACTATGTGCGCCGGATCTTCATCCACCTCGACCGCCGCTCGCCGCTCGATCGCTTCGCCGCGTACGGGGCCCGGGTGGTGGCGATCTACAACTACTTCCAGTGCTCGGTGCTGCTGTTCGACGCCGGGCTGCTGTCGGCCCGCGGCCTGGTCGGCGTGCTCGCGGCGATGGCCTCCGCCGGCTACACGCCGGAGCGGGTCGCCAATTCGGTGCAGGACCTGATGCGCCGCGGCTTCGTGCAGCCGCCCGCGATCGCCAAGATCTCGGAGGCCCTCGACGAGGCGGAGCGGGCCGCGGACCGGCCGGCGAAGCACTTCATGCAGAAGTTCGAGGAGGTGGTCGCCGGCCTCGGCCAGCTGACCCGGAGCCCGCCGCCGTGGGAGCTCGACATCAATTATCTCGGCCTTTATCACGAGGCTCGCTTCCACCGGCAGCAGCACCGCTGGCTCGGCATTCGCCTGCTCGACTGATCGTCGAAGGTCGGCGAGTCGAAGGTCGGCGAGTCAGACGGCGGCGAGGATGCGCTGCAGGCCCTCGGCGAGCGGGACCTCGGCGACGAAGCCGAGTCGGGCCCGGGC
>NZ_JACCSO010000514.1 GCF_013812955.1 Nannocystis sp.
GAACTTGTTGACGAGATCCTCGTCGACCGCGTCCGAATAGGCAGACCACGGCAGCAGGAGTTCGGGCTCGGCCTCTTTCGGCGTCGTAAAGATGCGGTAGAGAAAGCGCGCGGCCTGCACCACCGCGCCGATGATCTGCCCATAGATCGGCACGGAAGAGATCGCTGCGATCGCGACATCCAGCGCCACCCTTGCGAGCGCCAGCCCGAGCTCCTCGGGATCGGTGGACTGGGGAAAGGAGACCTTGGCGAAGAGACCCGCCGGCCCCTCCGGCGACATCCACGCGGCCTTGGGCAGGATCTCGCCCAGAAGGTCGCCGACGACGGTCGCCTTCGCGAAATTGGCGATTGCGAGACCGCTTTGCCAGGCTTGCGCCTGTTGCTGACACAGGAGGCGCTCGCCGATGGTCACGAGCCCGTTTGCATTCCCCGCGGCTTTCGATAGGGCCTGATACTTCTCGCTGAGCTTGCTGTCGTTCGAAGCGAACGGGGACTGGAACGCACCCGGTACGCCACGGAAGATGTCAAGATTCGGGTTGAGCAGCATGTCAGGGGTCTCTCACGCAAAAGGTGTGGACGCACTTGAGTGGGACGCCATCCGTTTCGGGGCACCCAATATCGCTATCGCAGCGGACACGACAGACCATCGCGTCACTGTTGCGACTGCATTCGCTTACGAACCCGTCGAAGTACGGGCATTCGACGACGGTCTCGCAGCGCGGCACGCAGATGCCATTTGCCGCGCACGCGAGCTCCGGCTGGCAAAGGGCACGGATTTCCTGACCGTCCCATACGCACGCGTCCCACAGCTCGACGGTGCCGTCTTCGGGGCGCGTCGGGGCGTCCTCGCTGCATGCGAGGAGGGGGGTCATGAACAGGACGAGGGGGAGCAGGGTGCTGGTGCGCATCGGCCCATGGTAGGCCAGCGCGGGACCGCGCGTCGACCCGGAACTGGTGCGTTCAGCTCGCACGGGCCTGCTCCTGGGCCTGCTGGCGCAGGCAGGGATCGGCCGAGGTCGCGGCGATACGCTGGACGTCGGCGGGGAGGGTCGCCAGGGCCCGCAGCGTCGCCCGACGGACGGCGAAGAAGCTGGCGAAGCGGCGCAGGATGTAGTTGTAGGCCGGCGCGGCGAGGCGGCCCCGTGGGCCGTCGAGCGCCGCGACGTGGAGGCTGCCCTGGTGGGCGAGCAGGAAGCGGCCGCGCCGGTAGAGGCGTCCCGCGACCGCGCGGCCCGCTTCGAAGGTCGGCAGACGGGCGACCAGGGGCGCGGTCTGGGTGACGAAGTGCCGGAAGATCGCGGCGACCTGGCGCGCGTCCTGGCGGAGGTTGGTCGCGGGCTCGAGCAGGCTGGCGACGACGTGGAGGCCCTCCAGCGCCGGCTGCGAAGCGGGCGAGGCCCACCGCATGCCGGGCCCGATGTCCCCGAGGCGCGAGCTGTAGACCCACGGGAACGTCCCGAGGTGCAGCACGAGCGGGGTCGTCCAGCCGCAGGCGCTCTCGGCCCGCGGCGGTGGCCCGGCCCAGCCGTCGCCGAAGTAGCCGGGCGCGGTGTCGGGGTAGAAGGCGCGCAGCGAGCGGGCGCCGTCGTCGTAGCACGCCCCCGTCGCCAAGGTCGTCGGATCGACCGCCACACGCCACAGCTCGCCCCGCGGATGGCCCGCGGCGGTCATCGCCTGGATCACGGCCGATTGCACGCGCGCCTGGTTGTCCGGGACGCCGGGACGGCTGGCACGCAAGGCATGCTCGAAGGCCGTCAGCCCCGTGAGGGTCATCGCCGCGATCCGGTCCGGTGTTGTCGGCACTGCGCGGGGAGCCGAGGCGAGTTGCTGGGCGAAGCCGAGGACATCGGCGATGGCCTCCCACTCGCGCGCATACCAGACTTGCGCGTCGATCGGTGAGCGCAGCTCGAAGTCGGGGACCAGCTCGGCGGCGGCCTGAATGTCGTCGCCATAGCAGCGCAGGTCGGCGGTCATACGAACTCCTCGGGCAGCGCGCCGACCAGGCCGGCGAACACGGTGGGGACGCCAGGCCAGGCCGAGGCGTCGAGCTTGGGGGGAATGGTGTCGGTGTCGGCGAGGTCGACCCCGAGGGTCTTGGCGTCGGCGAGGAAGCGCGTGCGCACGGCCAGGTACGTCTCCCCGCCGCGGCCCTTACCGAGCAGCCCCGGGTTGGCCCAGCCGGCCTTGATGTCGGCGATGTCGTCGACGCGGTAATGCGTCAGCAAGCGCTGCATGTAGACCGCGGCGCCGAAGGCCGCCGCGCGCGGCTGGAACACCAGCGTCGGCCGGGCCGCCAGCAGCGGCGCCTTCTTGCCGATCTCGGGGACGCCGGTCCACAGGAAGTAAGGCGCGAGCGCGCCGAACAGCCCGCCGCTGCCGAACTCCGCCGCCTGATCGCCGTAGCGCAGCGGCGGGTTTCGGTCCTTGTTGTTGAGGTAGGCCTTGCGCGAGTCGTCGCGCTCGTCCTGCTCCTTGGCGGCGTTGCCGTTGTGCGCGGTCGTGACGAAGCCGGACTCGCGTGAGGCGATCACGCCGAAGACACGGGCGGCGCCCGGGATGCGCGCAATCTCCTCCATGAGCATGAACAGCGGGCGCAGGTCGACGGGGGTTGTCCCCCAGTTGCGCGAGAGGTCGCCGCTCACGTCGGCCGCGCGCGGGAGCGGGGCCAAATCGATCGTCGGCAGGCTCTGCTCGGGAGCGTCCGACGCAGGGGCCACCGCACTCGCCGCGCTCGCGCGGCGGCTGAAAAGGAGCGCGCCACCGATGCCGGCGGTGGTGCCCAGGGCGAGCCAGATGCCACGCTTCATGGCGCCTCCTGGGCCGGCGCGGGGGCGGGCTGTCGGCGGCGTCGGAGGCTGAAGAGCACGACGCCCAGCGTGCTGGCGACCGTCGCCCCGGCCGCGACCACGGCGGGGCTTCGCCACGAGAACGACGGCGGGGGCGAGGGCGGAGCGGGCGGGTTGCCGGTGCCGTCCGCGGAGGGCGGAATACCCACGTCACCATCGGCGCCTTGCGTCGGCAGGCCCGTGGTGGCCCCGCTCGGGCTGACCCAGCCCTGCGGCCCGATCCATCGGGCGATCGTCGGGGTGTCCCAGCGATCGAGCGCTTGAAGCAAGGGCCCCCAGGTCGCCGCCTCGAGCGTGCCTTGATCGGGGAGACGGTTGCCGGGTTCAACATCCGCGGATTCGGCCTCGCCCCGGATGAGCAGGAGCGCGGGCGGAGCGACGGCCGCGGGGGTCGACGAAGGGCCCATCGTCACCCGACCACCGGGCCCCGCCACGACCGCGCTTCGCCCCGCTTTCACCTGCACCGCCGACCAGGGCCACGCGGTCGCGGGCATGGCCTGCACCCGCGCCATGAAGGCCGCGCGTGCGGCGTCGGAGGCGTCGTCGTACGCGGCTTTGACGAGGAGCGCCACGTCCTCCTCGCGTTGCTGCCGCTCGGCCCCGGCCAAGCGGCGCTCGAGGTCGGCGAGCTCGATGAGCTTGGCGATGCGATGTCGGTCGAGCAGCATGATGAAGCGTCCTTTGCGTGGATCGAATGGATGGATGGTGCTGTATGCTCAGTTCCCGACGAACGCCCATTCATCGCCATTGTTCATGACGAAGACCGTGCGCGTCACGGGGATGTTGGGCAGGCCGCCCGACAGCGTGTCGCCGGCCCCCGCCGTCAGCACCGGCGTGCCGATGCCGTGCTTGGTGAACGTCAGCGTGGCGTCGAGGGGCACCAGGCCGCGCGGCGGGAGCGTCACGACGTCGGGGTTGGGCGACTGGTGAATGAGGTGAAGCAGCCCCGTCCACGCCGGGATCTGCAGCGGCGCCACCACGACCCCCGAGGTCGCCTTGTGGACCTCGCCCGCCTGGGTCGCCTGCGCCCAGGCGAACAGGCGCGAGCCGAGCTCGTTGACGCCGCCGATGCTCTCGACGAGCAGCTCGACGGCCACCTCGAGCTGACCGGCGACGACGAAGCGCAGCCGATCGGTGGGTCGCACGAGCACGAGCACGGTGTTGCCGGGCGTGGGCTGGTACTGCCGCCGCGGCTGCGACGGCGATCCGCTCTGCAGCTCGAAAAAGTCGCCCACGGCGAGCGGGCCCGTGGTCAGCACGCTGACGTGGAGCAGGTACGGGTCGCCGCCGGGCACCTTGCCCCACAGACCGGCCGGCAGCACGCCGGCCGCCGCGGGCAGGGTCGCCTGCGTCCACCCATGAACGAGTTGAAATTCCGGTGCCTGCTCGACGAAGGTCGTCCCGTCGAGCTGCCGCACGAGCAGCTTGATCTTGTTCATACGCACTCTCTCCCTGGCCGCGGGGCGACCGGATCCCATTCATCCATTCATTCATTCACGCGCGGCAGCGCCGCGTCGCCATGATTACGCCTTGGCCGAACCGCCGCAGTCGCACGACCGGCCCATCGAGCACGACGAGCAGCACTGGATGCCCTTGCCGTGGTGGACGAACAGGCGAATGTTCTCGATCTGGTTGTTGTGTGCGCCTTGCAAAGGCACACTCACTGCCGGGTGAAAGCCCCGGCCGGTCAACTGTCGCTCCGACCGGAAGCACCTGGAGCGGCTCAGGAGGCAACAAATGAGCTGAAGCACTGCAGGAAAAGGCCTCGTAAGGAGGTCAGCGAAGCATGCGGGCCGTAACGAGTAGTGAACGCTGAGCAGGCCCCGAAAAGACAGTCGTGGACGCCGACCCGCCATAATAACGGGGAAGGCCGTAGTTCGTGGGGAAGTGAGCGACCTGCGCACCCACGAAGTCCACCGGGGTAATGGCGACAGCACGCATGCAACAAAGTGAGTTGTGCAACAAGGGAAGTCTGCACCCGAATATCCTGGCTGGCTGCTGGGAATCAACGATGGTCCCGTGAGGGATAGACATCGGCGAGTGCAGATGGCGGATGGGTCCGTAGTACTGATGAAGCCCGGTAACTCGGGTGGAGGGAAGGGGCCCTGATCCAGGAAACGGGAACAAAGCGGCGAGAGCCAGGAGATTGGCATGAGCCTACAAACTCCGATCACGGTTGAGAAGCTGCGGACAGCCCTACACGAGAAAGCTAAGGCGGAACCGGAGTACCGGTTCTATAGCCTTTGGGACAAGGTTTGGCGGACGGATGTCCTCACTCACGCGTACGCTCGCTGCCGTGCAAACGGTGGCGCGGCCGGCGTGGATGGCGAGACCTTTCGCGACATTGAGGACCAAGGGCGGGACCGGTGGATCGGAAACCTCCAGGAGGAACTGCGGAACAAACGCTACGTGCCGCGGTCCCTTCTTCGAGTATGGATCCCCAAGAGCAACGGCGGCGAGCGCCCTCTCGGCATTCCGACGATCCGCGATCGGGTCGCCCAGATGGCGATGGTGCTCGTGATCGGGCCGATCTTCGAAGTCGACCTGCTCCCACAGCAGTACGGCTTCCGGCCCGGGCTGGACGCCAAGGCGGCGGTCCGGCGCGTGTACTTCCACCTTGCCCAGCAGCGGCGGACCGAGGTTGTGGATGGCGATTTGAAAGACTACTTCAATACTATCCCACACGGCCCGCTGATGAAGTGCGTCGCCAGACGGATCTCGGACGGTCATATACTGTCCGTGATCCGCGCCTGGCTCACCGCACCGGTCGAGGAAAGGCAAGGACGACGAATACAGCACAGGGCGGACGCGAGGAGGACTCACCGAGGGACGCCGCAAGGCGGCGTAATCTCTCCGATGCTGTCCAACCTCTACTTCCGGCGCTTTGTGTTGGCCTGGTACAACTTCGGGTTTGCGGATAAGCTCAATGCCCATCTTGTCAACTATGCCGATGACCTGGTGATCTGCTGTCGCCCTGGCGGCGGCGCAGAGGCACTGGCTCGGATGCGAGAGTTGATGGGTAGGCTCGGGCTCACGGTGAACGAAGAAAAGACCAGAATCATCGCCCTGCCGGGGGAGGAGATGACCTTCCTCGGCTACACGTTCGGGACTCGCTACACGCGGACGGGTCGACCCTATTTGGGGACGAAACCGTCGAAAAAGGCGATGCAGCGGGTTATCCGTCGGATCCACGAGGAGACGGCGAAAAACTGGTTGAACTCCACACCCGAGAAGCGGGTCAAAGAGATTAACCCGATTGTACGCGGTTGGTGCGGGTACTTCAATCAGGGACCTGTGTACCGAGAGTACCGTATCATCAGGGCGTACTTGGAACGACGTCTCCGGAGGTGGTTGATGAAGAAGCACAAACGGCGGGGCACGGGGTATCGCCAATACTCCGACGAATTTCTCTACGAGAAGCTCGGCCTCTATAAGCCGTGGGTGCGTCGTCACGACCAGTCGAGCGCGAAGTCGCGAGGTCCTGGATGAGAGCCGGATGCGGGAAATCCGCACGTCCGGTTCGACGGGCGGGGGACTGGAAACGGAGTCTTGGCGAGTCCTAGGCGGGCACGAACGGGGAAACCCGGGATACAGACAAGGACGAGTCTGGAGGCCACCGCGCCAGCCCCCGACCCTACTGCCGGTGTGGCGGATGCGGGCGCGCAGGCGGTTGTTGCCGCCGACGCAGCAGTGCTGGCCCATCGCCAGCGGGACCGGCAGGAGGCCGTCCTTGATCACTGTGCCGTCACTGTTGTAGATCTCGCTGCCGAAGTGCTTGGTGTCGAGCAGCTCGTCATCCAGGAGCCACTCGATCTGGATCTCGTCGTGGTTGTTGCCGTTGTTGGCGAACCGGTAGCGCAGGCTGTAGCAGCCGGTGGGCCACGGCGGGCGAGCATCCTGCGAGAGCAGGACGGCGGAGCCGGGCACCACCGGGATCTGGCCCTCCATGATCACGTTGATGTCCGTGCGCCCGCCCCGGTAAAACCGCTGCGTGGTGATCGGCGCGTACAGCAGGTTCTCGCAGCCATTGGTCGGCACCAGGGTGCCGCACGCCGGGAGCGCCCCGGCGGCCCCGGCGGGGAGCATCTGCGCGCCATTGCTGCGGACCATCTCGGCGACGATCTCGCGGGCAAAGAGTTTCAGGTTTGCTTCATTGTCGCTGTTCATGTCTCTATCCTTTCGTCCGGGCCGAGCCCAGGAGCTTGTTGAACTCGTCGTTGATCTCGGGCTGGCTTCGCGTTTGTGAGGCGGGCGGCGTCGTCATCGGCGGGGTCGAGGTGGCTTCGGAGGTGCCACGCCGGACCCGGGACATCAGGCCCATGAAGGCATCATCGACCGCGCGAGGGCTCGCCGCCGACGCGGGCGTCGCCGTTTCAGCGGCGACCTGAGGCTGCGCCGCGACCTGCGGCTGCGCGGCGGCTGGCGTGAGGGGCTCGGGCAGCGCGTGAAGGGACCATTGCAGGACCAGCACATGTCCGGGCGCGGCGCGCTGCACGAGCTGGGTGGGCAGCTCGAGGCGGAACTCGTGGCCGTCCTCGTCGATCCCCTGGAGGCGCGCGACCGGCGAGCCGGCGGCGGTGAGCACCTGGGCGACCCGGTAGACCTGCGTGGCCATCAGGTCCCCTGACCCTGGGGGTGAATGAGGGCATAGGCGGTGGCGCCGACCATGAACATCGTGCCACCAACCGCGAACACCGTCCGCGTCACCACGCTCTCGTCCAGCAGCGCGCCCGCGAGGACGCCGGGCACGCCCGCGACGGCGGCGACAGGCGCACCCCCGATGCGCAGGTCGGCGTGCTTTTGCGTGTGGTAGCCGGCGGTGAAGCCGGACGCCGCGCTGGTGACGACGGCGCCGACGTCGTACCAGCGACCCCGACGATACTCGGCCATGCGCCGCGTCATCTCCTCGCTGGCCTTCTGCGCGCAGATTTTTTCGGCGTCGGCCCTGTCCCGTGCCTCGCGGATCTGGGCCCGCGCGGACTCCAGCCGCGCGGAGAAGTCCTTGCGCACGCCGGCCTCGATGTCGTTCACAAATTTGCCCGGCGAGCCGGGCGGTTGATCGTCTGCCATTTTTGAAAACTCCCTCCCTTGTTTAGTTCGAGTCCTTCTTTGCACCCCGGATCCCGCACATCGCCCCGAGCGCGACGGCGGCGCCGTCGATCAGGTCGTCGACCCAATCCACGGGCCTGGACGGATTGGCCGCCGCGATCTCGGCCCGCGCCTTCTCGATGAGGTGGCGCGAGAGGCTCGCGGCCGCGGCCTCGCTCTCCATCAGCTTCTGCTCGCGCGCCATGTAGTCGAGCTCGGCGAGCGCCGTCTGGTAGCGCTTCTGCAGCTCGCCCGCCTGGTCGGCGAGGCGCTTGTTGTTGTTGAGCAGGTCGAGCGTGAAGGCGCTGGCCTGCTCGAGCATCCACGACTGCACCCGTGCGGCGCGGTCGTAGGTGTCCCACAGCATCACGTGGGCGAGGTCGATGCCGGGGAACTGACCGTCCTGGCAGTCCTCGAGGAGCTGCGCCAGGGGCCTTTGGGAGCCCCGAGCCGCCGCGGACGCGGCGCGGGTCATCGACTCGACGTCGACGACCGTGGCCGCGGTGCGGGTGAGCGCCTCCACGTCGAGGGCGGCGCCGTCGACGAGGATGCGAATGTTCGCGCCGCAGCGCTTTTTGATCTCCTGGATGCGCGCGGTCACTTCGGCGGTCGGCACTGCCGGCATGTCCTCGACCACGCGCTTGTCTGCATCGATTGCGAGCACGGCATGTGTGCTCGTATCTGTACGCCTGACCATCATGGGCGCCACCCTATCGCATTGCGAGGCCGCCGTAAAGCGGGGCCCCTGCGCGCTGTCCATGGTTATATGCGCACATGATCGGTGTCGCTATCGGTTCCGATCTGCGGCGCCGTGATGCGTGCATTGCCTACGGGGCCCGCAGGCGTCGCTTGGCGGTGTTGTACGGGTTTTTATGGGGGCCCGGGCGTGATGTTATCAGGGCACTTGATCTCGGCGGTCGGCGCGGACATTCGCGGTTTGGCCGCCGATGTTCTCACTTTCGCCGTGCCTGTGTCGGCGTCGCGTGTGGCCGCCAGGGGGCGGCTGGCGGGGCATCGCGGCCCGCCTGGGCCCGGTGGACACGCGGCGGCCGGAGACCCGGGGTCTCCCGGGTTTGCGTCGGCGCGCTCGCCTGCTGCCAATATTCCAGGTGGGGTTCCGATGTTGACCGCGCCGAGGGCGGTGAAACACCGTCCTGGTATGCCCTGCCGCGCTCCGACGGCCGCGGTTCCGATGGTCCGCGTGCGGCGGACGGTGGAAAGGGCCTGGGGGGCAGGCAGGCCGCAGTCCCGTGGCGATGTTCCCAACGCTGTCCAACAAGTTCGCCCGCAGCGGCCCGTGTGGGCCTGACCGCCCAGCCGGGACCCCTCCCGGGCGCCCTGGCCCTGGCCCTCGCGCCGATGTTCCGATGTGTGTTCCGATGGCCGAGGGCATGGGAACAGAGAACATCGGAACTCGCGTGCTTTGCGCAGATGTCTCATGCGCGGCCTCGCGCCCCGCCCGGCGGCCAGCCAGCCGGCCTCGTGGCCAGCCGGCCAGCCGGCGGGCCTGCGGGCCAATTCGACGGTGGCACCGGCCGCGGGCGCGCGGGCAACAAGGCCGCGCTTAACCAGCCACCGAACGATGCGGCGTGCCGAGCTGACCTGCCCGAGCGCAGGCCGCGTGACGCCGTGCGGCTCGACGTGGCCGCACACTCATGTGGCCACCCGAGGTGGTGGCGGCGCTTCAGCGGCGGCGCGGGCCACGAGCATCATGTCCGCGGCGCGGGCGTCTCGACGTGGGCCACACGATCATGTGGCCGCGAGCGGTGCGTCGATTCGCTCGCAACCTCGACCGCGCGGCTACAGCCTTTGCGCGCATCCGCATACGCCCTCCGCGAATCCGACCACGCGCATTGTCGCCAGCACCTGCGCGCGAGCGAAGTTCGCGGTTGACGACGTCCCAGGTCCTCGGATGAGATCCGAGGTCTGCATGTGGGCGATGGGACACGGAGCCGCGCTGGCCGCATTCAAGCCGCAGTCGCAGCGGTTGATTCACGGCTACGCGGCGCACTCGCGTTTGCGGGCCGCGGTCTGCGAACGCAAGCGAGACGCAGATCTGGAACGCTACGTGCCCGGCACCTTCGCCGAGACCCCGGACGGCACGATCGCCATCGGCCGGGGGGACGAGGCGTGGGCGCTCTGGCTGGACTGGGTCGACGATTACGGGCGACGGCAGTTGGCTGTCGGCACGTGGGAGGAGGTGGAGCGCTACGCCCTGGAGGTCATCACCCACGGGCCGCCCGGGGGCCCGGACCTGCGCGGTCAGGGGTCCGCTTGGCGCGACATTGGCGGCGACGGGACGCTGCATTCGCTGACGCTCGGCGGCGAGTACCGCCTGATGCCGCTGTACGACGCCGGACACGTCCTCGCCCTCTCACGCAACGACGGCCCCGTGCGCGTCCTCGGCATCGGTGATGCGGAGGCGTTGCAGCGATCGCCAGGCGCGCGCCGCAGCAACGACGTGCTGCATGTCTCTGTCGGCGGCGAGCGAGCTGAACTGCGCAGCGTCTGCGCGGCAGGCGTCCTCGGCATCCTCGAGTGGTTCGGCGGGTACAGGCTGCTGCTGGGCCACGTCGACGGCGAGTGCTTCGGCCTGTTCCTCGTCCGCGGCGGTGAAGGTCACCTCCTCCGCCTGTACGACTTCGACGAGGTGCGCCGGGGGGACCTCGGGGAACTCCTCGCCCTGATGAATCACGGCCGCGGCGAGCGCAGCGGCGTGGACGAGGGGGATGTCGTCGGCGACGATGCCCGGCAGCCGGCCAAGGCTTGGCGGGCCCTCGTGCCGGCGGCGCAGCGCACCACACCCACTGTCAAGCCAGCGCCGCGAGCCCAGGTGGCCACGCTCCGGGAGACGAAGCCTGCGCGTCGGGCCGGGTTCTCGCCGGAGGACCTGCGACGCCTCGCGGAGTACCTGACCGTCACCGAGCCCACGCCCGCGACCGGGCCAGGCGCGACCCAGCTCCCCAAGATGTTCAAGGGCTACCCGGCCCTGGCCGCTCGCGGCCTTCCGACCCAGCTCCTGCGCAACTGCGACTTGCGGTCCCTGCTCGAGGCTG
>NZ_JACCSO010000550.1 GCF_013812955.1 Nannocystis sp.
GTCCTGCACGGCGTCATCGCCGTCGACGCCGACGCCGGCGAGACCGCCGAGCTGCGCGCCCGCATGTGCGACGCCGTCGTCGCCGCCGACCACGGCAGCGGCGTGCTGCTGATCGCCGACATGTTCGGCGCCAGCCCCTGCAGCTGCGGCATCCGCATGGCCTCCGGGCACCCGCTGAGCGTCGTCGCCGGCCTGAACCTCGCGATGTTGCTCAAGCTCGCCACCCTCGACCGCGCCGCGCTGACCCCGGCCGAGCTCGCCACGGCCTGCAGTGATTCCGGACGACGAGCGATCACCGTCTCCACGCCCTCCACCACCACGACCTCCAGTACGACCCCCCCGGCCGAAGGGCCAGCCCCACGAAAGGAGCCCGCATGAGCAAGCCGCGGATGTCCGGCGAATTCGAGATCGTCAACCCGCTCGGCCTTCACGCCCGCGCGGCCAGCAAGTTCGCGTCCCTGGCCAACAAGTTCAAGGCCGACGTCTGGATCACCAAGGATGGCACCGAGGTCAACGCCAAGAGCATCCTCGGGGTGCTGATGCTCGCGTGTTCGCAGGGCAGCATGATCGACCTGCGCTGCGAGGGCGCCGACGCCGACAAGGCCTTCGAGGCGCTCGGCAAGCTCATCACCAGCGGGTTTGGCGAGCTGTGAGCGACGGGGGCGAGGGCGCCAGCTTCTCCGGATTCTTCAAGTCGGCCGCCCTGCGACTGCGACGCGAGCTGGAGGGCGTATCGGCGAGCCCCGGCATCGGCATCGGTCCTGCGTACGTCGTCGATCGCCGCCGGGTGCACGTCCCGCGGACCAAGATCGAGCGCGAGGCCGTCGAGCCCGAGATCCAGCGCTTCCACGAGGCGCTGCGCAGCTGCCGACAGCAGCTCGAGCAGATCAAGGCCCGCCTGCCGCACGGTGAGCACCGCCAGATCCTCAAGGCGCAGCAGATGATGCTGCGCGACCCCGACCTGATCCTGCGCACCGAGAACCTGATCCGCGAGGAGCTCGCCAACGCCGAGTGGGCCCTGACCGCGACCACCGACCAGATCATCGCCACCCTCGAGAGCGCCGACGACAAGTACTTCCGCGAGCGCGGCAGCGACATCGCCTTCCTGACCGAGAACGTGCTGCAGGCGCTGCTCGGCGACCACCCCGACGAGCTCGACCCGCCCGCCGGGGCCGTCGTCGTCGCCCACGACCTGAGCCCCGCCGACACCGCCCGCCTGCACCGTTGCCACGTCGTCGGCATCGTCACCGGCGTCGGCGGCCGCACCTCGCACAGCGCGATCATGGCCCGCTCGCTGCAGATCCCCGCCGTCGTCGGCATCGAGGACCTGCTCAACGGCATCGACTCCGGCGACCTCGTCGTCGTCGACGGCGTGCACGGCCACATCATCATCCACCCCGAGCCCGACGAGGTCGCCCACCACGCCGCCCAGCGCGACCGCTACAACGCCTTCGAGCAGAAGGTCCGCAAGGAGCACGCGTTCCCGGCGATCTCGATCGACGGCCTGCACGTCACCGTGCGCGCCAACCTGGCGATCACCGAGGAGCTCGACCTGGCCCTGCGCTACGGCGCCGAGGGCGTCGGCCTGTATCGCAGCGAGTACATGTTCATGAACCGCCCGGCGCTGCCGACCGAGGAGGAGCACTACCGCATGGCCAAGCTGGTGCTGCGCCGCTGCGCGCCGTACCCGGTCGTGTTTCGCACCTTCGACCTCGGCTCCGACAAGTCCAGCGAGCTGCTCGACTTCGAGGAGGAGACCAACCCGGCGATGGGCATGCGCTCGCTGCGACTCGCGCTCAAGGAGCGGCCGATGTTCCTCGAGCAACTGCGCGGCTTCCTGCGCGCCGGCGTGCACGGACCGCTGGCGGTGATGTTGCCGCTGGTCGGCAGCATCGACGAGCTCGAGGCCGGCCTCGCGGCGCTCGAGGAGGCGCGCGAGCAGCTCGCCAGCGCCGGCATGGCCCACGCCGAGGACATCGCGATCGGCATCATGGTCGAGACCCCGGCGGCGGCGATGATCGCCGACATCCTGGCCCGGCGCGTCGACTTCATCAGCATCGGCACCAACGACCTGATCCAGTACACGCTGGCGATCGACCGCGAGAACGAGGCCGTCGCCTACCTGTACCAGCCGCTGCACCCGGCGATCTTGCGCCTGATCAAGCTGGTCGCCGACGCCGGCCTCAGCAACAAAGTGCCCGTCAGCCTCTGCGGTGAGATGGCCGCCGACCCGCGCTACACCTGGGTGCTGATCGGCCTCGGCATCACCGAGCTGTCGATGCACCCGAGCGCCATCCCGGTGATCAAGAACATCATCCGCGCCTCGAGCTCGGAGGAGATGAAGGCCCTCGCCGAGCGCGCGTTGCAGGCCCAGTCCGGCAAGCAGGCCGAGGAGCTGGTGTTCGCCGCGATGCACGCCCGCTTCCCCGAGCACCTCCTGCACGGCGGAGGGCAGGGCGTCGGCGGCGGAGATCCGAGCGCATGATCGCGCCCGGCTACGCGCCCGCACCAGGATCCGCGCGCGAGCCGCTCGATGCCTCTCGCCTGGTCCCGCTGTCGTTCGGCCGGGTGTTCCTGCGTGACCACCACTGCGCCCGTGCCCCGCCCGGCGATCCGAGCAGGCCGCCGCTGCTGCTGCTGCACGGCCTGCTGGTCACCAGCCACGCCTTCACCCGCCTGATCCCCGAGCTGCTGCCGGGCCGCCGCGTGCTCGCCCCCGACCTCCCTGGCTGCGGCGACAGCGACCGCCCGCCGCCGGTGCTCTGCGCCGACTACAGCCCGCGCTGGCAGGCCCTGGCGGTCGAGGAGCTGCTCGACGCCCTCGGCGTCGCGCAGGTCGACCTCGTCGGCCACTCCTGGGGCGGCGCCATCGCGGCCTGCCTCGCCGACGCGGCGCCAAGGCGCGTGCGCCGGCTCGTGCTCGTCGACCCGACCGTCTTCAGCATGCCCGTGCCGATCGAGGGCCGCCTCGCCCAGCTGCCGACCCTCGGGCCCTACCTGTTCAAGAACCTGTACCGGCGCAACGAGCTGCGCCGCTACCTCGCGCGCGCCTTCTCGAGCGAGGACATGCTCGGCGAGGCCGACGTCGACCTCTACTGGGACCGCCTCGCGCGCGCCGGCGGACGCGAGGCGGCCCACGCGATGTTGATGCAGCTGATGCACAGCGAGACGATGGCGGCGATGCTGCCGCGGCTGCGCGCGATCACGGCGCCGACGCTGGTGGTGTGGGGCGACCGCGACGCGATCGTCCCGCGAGCGCACGCCGACCGCGTCGCCGCCGCGATCCCGGGCGCCCAGCTGCGCTGGCTCGAGGGCTGCGGCCATACGCCCGCCGAGGAGCAGCCCGAGGAGCTCGCCGCACTGATCGACGAGCACCTGCGGCGCTGAGCCTGCGGACGGCGCAGGCGGGCGCAAGCGGACCATCGGGTGGGCGCCACCGCTCATCCCTGGTACGCTGCTCGGCGGTGCAGCTCCCTCGAGGCCTGCTGGCGCCCCTGCTGGCGCTGCTGTGCTGCCTGTCCTTGAGGACAGCCAGCGCGACCAGCCGCGACCAGAAGTGGAAGACGCTGCAGACCGAGCACTTCCAGATCCACTTTTATGCCGGCTCCGAGGCGGCCGCCCAGCGGGCCGCGCGGGTGCTCGAGCGGGCCCACGCGCGGCTGAGCGTCGGCCTCGGACACAGCCCATATTTGCGGACCCACGTGGTGCTGACCGACGCCACCGACTCCGCGAACGGCAGCGCCACCGTGTTCTCGTTCCCGCAGATCGAGGCCAACGTCGCCGCGCCCGACTCGCTCTCGGTGCTCGAGGCCCACGACAACTGGTTGGACACCCTGCTGACCCACGAGTACACGCACATCGTCCACAACGACACCATTCACGGCGTCCCGCGGGCCGTGAACGCGATCCTCGGCTTCGGCGTGCTCGGCCGGGTGTGGCCGCCGAACAACCTCCAGCCGCGGTGGTTCATCGAGGGCCTCGCCACCTACGAGGAGTCGCGGCTGACCAGCCAGGGTCGCCGGCGCTCGACGCAGTTCGACATGATGTTGCGCATGGCCGTGCTCGAGCAGGGCTTCCCCGGCATCGACCGCGTCAGCGCGCCGGCCACCATCTTCCCGCACGTCACCTCGGTGTACCTGTTCGGCCTGCACTTCGTGCACTACATCGGCACCCACTACGGCCACGACAAGCTGCGCGAGCTGAGCCACCGCTACGGCAAGGCCGCTATTCCGTACAGCATCAACCGCGCCGTCATGGAGGTGCTCGGCGTCGACTTCGAGCAGCTGTGGAAGGAGTTCCAGCTCGACACCAGCCGCAAGGTCGCGGCCCAGGTGCGGGCGCTGCGGGCCCGGGGCATCCGCGAGGGCCGGCGCCTGACCTTCTCGACCGCGAGCGAGGCCTCGTCGTTCAGCCGCCACCCGCAGTGGTCGGCCGACGATCAATACATCTACTTCTACGCCGACGACGGCCACACCAACCCCGGCGTGCGCCGGATCCCGGCCCGCGGCGGGCGCATCCGCGAGGGCGTGGGCGTCGGTCGCCAGGGCATGACCCTCGACATCGAGCCCGTGCTCGAGATCCAGGGCTCCGCCACGCCCAGCTTCGTGCCCGGCTCGCGCGACATGATCTTCGACCAGGCCGCCGTGCACGACATGCGCTACGGCTGGAACGAGCTGTACCGGTGGCACCCCGGCGAGAACGGGGTGATCGGCGCGCGACAAAACCCCTCCGAGATCGAGGCCCTGACCGTCGGCATGCGCGCCCGCGACCCGCACGTCGCCCCCGACGGCCGCAGCGTCGCCTTCGTGCGCAACGACGTCGCCCAGTCGCGCCTCGCCTTCCTCGACCTGCACACCCGCGTCGTCACCGAGGTCGCCCCGGTCGAGCGCATGCAGCAGATCTTCAACCCGCGCGTCTCGCCCGACAGCCGCAAGGTCGCGTACTCGGCCTGGCGCGAGGGCGGCTATCGCGACATCTACGTGTATGACCGCGACAGCGGCGAGACCCGGCGCATCACCGCCGACCGCTTCCTCGACATCACGCCCACCTGGTCGCCGGACGGCCGCTACCTGCTGTTCTCCAGCGACCGCGACCAGGTCTTCAACGTCTACGCCCACGACCTCGAGACCGGCGCGCTCGCCCAGGTCACCAACGTGATCGGCGGCGCCTTCGACCCGCAGGTCAGCAACGACGGCACGCGGATGGTGTACGTCGGCTTCTCCTCGACCGGCTACGACCTGTGGGCGATGAAGTTCGACCCGGCGGGGTTCTTCGCCCCGTTGCCGGTGCAGGACGACCTGCCGCAGGCCGACGAGCCCGCGCCGGCGCTGGCCCTCGATCACGGTCGTCCGACCCTGCTGCGCTCGCGCCGCTATCGGCCGATCCGGACCCTGTTCCCGCGGGTGTTGCTGCCGGCCTCGCTCGACCTCGGCAGCAGCGGCCTCGGCACCGACCTCGGCCTCGGCACCACCATCCGCGACATCGTCGGCCACCACACCCTGAGCGCGACCTTTCGCCAGTACTTCCGCTTCAAGGAGCCGACCGGCTCGGTCGACTACACCTTCAACCAGCTGCTGCCGTCGTTCAGCGTCGGCTTCGCCCGCCGGCTCGTCGTGTTCGACAACCAGGGCCAGCGCTTCAACTACAACAACGAGCGCCGCAGCGGCGAGCTCGAGCCTTACCTGCTCACCGGCTACCGCGAGCGCCAGACCAACGTGTACGCCAAGATCTCGGTGCCGGTGATCCGCCACCCGATGCACACCGTCAACGCCGAGACCACCTACGAGTTCACGCGCCTGCGCGACCTCGACGAGGACCGCGAGGCGATCGATCCCAACGCCCCCGCGTCGCTGCCACCCGCCGTCGGCGACATCGGCAGCCTCAACTTCGCCCTGCGTTACAACGGACTGCGCGGGACCCGGTACAGCTACCTCGAGGAGACCGGTCGCACCGCGGCCGCGAGCCTCTCGATCATCGACCGCCACCTCGGCGGCAAGTACGGCGACATCAAGATCACGATCGCCTACTCGGAGCGGCTGCGCATGCCCTGGCGCGGCCACCAGGTGCTGGCGATGCGCATCGGCACCGGCGCCTCGGCGGGCGGCCTCGGCGGGCTCGGCTCGTTTCGGGTCGGCGGGCCCGGCCAGCAGGAGGACGTGATCCAGACGTTCTTGCGGCGCAGCGCCTTCGGCGAGGCCGGAGCGCTGCGCGGCTTCTCGCCGGCGGCCTTTCGCGGCACCTACTACCTCGTGCTCAACACCGAGTACCGCATCCCGCTCGCCGACATCGAGCGCGGCATGGGCGCGCTGCCGGGCTTCCTGCGCCGCGTCACCGCCATCCCATTCCTCGACTACGGCAGCGCCTGGAACGGCGCCATCACCCGCGACAAGTTCAGGTTCGGCGCCGGCGCGTCGCTGGTGTTCTCGTTCCGCGTCGGCTACCGCGAGGCCATCGACCTGTTTCTCACCTACGCCCACGGCTTCGACCCCAAAGTCGGCATCGACGCCCTGCGCTTCCTGGTCGCGCGGAGCTTCTGAGCGGACCGCCGCCGGTCATCGCGGTCATCGCGGTCGTCGCGGTCATCGCGGTCATCGCGGTCATCGGGGTGCGAGATCCCAGCGGCGCCGCTCACGAGGCCACACGAGCGGCCCAGGCGGGCAAATTCGCCCCGACCTCGGGATGCCCCGCCGGGGCCGCCCCTGTTAAGCTGACGACCCCGTGTTCGTCCCTCGCCTCGCCCTCGCGCCTCCGGTCCTCGGGCTCGCGCTGCTGGTGCTCGGCGTGTTGCTGCTCGCGCGCCCGGTCGCCGCGAACAGCCGCGACTTGAAGTGGCGGACGCTGCAGACCGAGCACTTCTACATTCACTACTACAACGGCTCCGAGGCCGCGGCCGAGCGCTCGGCGCTGCTGCTCGAGCGGGCCCACGAGCGGCTGACCGTCGGCCTCGGGCACGAGCCGTGGCTGCGCACGCACGTGCTGCTGACGGACGGCACCGACGAGGCCAACGGCGTCGCCAACGCGGTGCCGTATCCGCGGATCAGCGCCAACATCACCGCGCCGGCCTCGATGTCGGTGCTCGAGAGCTACGACGACTGGCTCGACATCCTGCTGACGCACGAGTACACGCACGTCGTCCACCTCGACACGGTGCACGGCCTGCCGCGCATCGTCAACGCGATCGTCGGCTTCGGCGCGCTCGGCAAGGTCTGGTCACCCAACATCGTCCAGCCGCGCTGGATGGTCGAGGGCCTCGCGCAGGTCGAGGAGTCGCGGCTCGGCTCGCAGGGCCGGCACCGCTCGGCCCAGTTCGACATGATGCTGCGCATGTCGGTGCTCGAGCAGGGCTTTTTGTCGCTCGACCGCGTGTCCAGCGGCGCCAATATCTTTCCGCACGGGACCTCGGTCTATCTCTACGGCCTGCACTTCATGCACTACATCGCGGCCCGCTACGGCCACGACAAGCTGCGCGACTTCAGCCACGTCTTCGGCGGTCAGACGATCCCCTTCGCGATCAACCGCGGCATCGAGAAGATCCTCGGCGTCGGCTTCGAGCAGCTGTGGCAGGAGTTCGAGCTCGACATCACGCGGCGCTTCGCGGCCCAGGCCCGCCAGATCCGCGGCCGGGGGATCCGCGAGGGCAGGCGCCTGACCTTCTCGACCGCCACCGGCGCCTCCGGACAGTTCACCCGCCATCCGTTCTGGTCGGGCGACGATCAGCACCTCTACTTCTTCGAGGACGACGGCCACTCCAACCCCGGTATCCGCCGGATCCGCAGCAGCGGCGGACGCATCCGCGAGGGCGTCGGCGTCGGCCGTCAGGGCATGAACGTCGACATCGAGCGCATCTTCGAGGTCCAGGACGCGGCCTCCGGGTCCTTCGTGCTCGGCACCCAGGACATGGTCCTCGAGCTCGCCAACACCCACGACTTTCGCTACCGCTGGAACGACCTGGTCCTGTGGCACGGCCCCGACAAGAACAACATCGAGCCGCTCACCGTCGGCGCCCGCGCCCGTGACCCGCACGTCGCGCCCGACGGCCGCACAGTCGTATTCTCGCGCAACGACAACGCCCAGTCGCGGCTCGCCTTCGTCGACCTGCACACCCGCGTCGTCACCGAGGTCGCCCCGGGCAATGACCGCATCGGCCAGGTGTTCTCGCCGCGCTGGGCCCCGGACAGCCGCAGGGTCGCGTACTCGGGCTGGCGCGAGGGCGGCTACCGCGACATCTACGTGTACGACCGCGAGACCGAGCAGACGACCCGCATCACGGCCGACCGCTTCCTCGACACCGAGCCGACCTGGACCCCGGACGGCGCGTACATCCTGTTCTCGAGCGACCGCGACCAGGTCTTCAACCTCTACGCCTACGAGCTCGAGTCGGGCGCGCTGCATCAGGTGAGCAACGTGCTCGGCGGGGCCTTCGAGCCGGTGGTCAGCAACGACGGCACGCGCGTCGCGTACATCGGCTACTCGGCGCAGGGCTACGACCTGTGGGTGATGAAGCTCGACCCGGCCGAGTTCTTCGCGCCCTTGCCGGTGCAGGACGACCTGCCGCAGGTCGACGACCCGACCCCGACGCGCGGCGAGCAGCGGCCATTGACGCCGCGAAGTCGCCGCTACCAGCCGATCCGCACCCTGTTCCCGCGGACGATCCTGCCGGCCGCGGTCGACATCGGCACCTCGGTGTTCGGCACCGAGATCGGCGGCACCCTGCAGGTCACCGACATGCTCGGCTTTCACTCGCTGACCGGCTCGGCCCGCTACATGACGGCCTTCAAGGAGCCGGCCGGATCGGTGTCGTACCGCTACTCGCAGCTGCTCCCGGGCCTGAGCCTCGGCTTCGGCCGCAGCTACGCCCAGCGCAACGCCTACGACCGCTACAACTACGACGACCCGGGCTCGAAGGTGGACGAGGGCGCGTACCGGGCCACCGGCTACCGCGAGCGGATCACACAGGTGACCGGCAAGGTCGACGTGCCGGTGATCCGCCACCCGATCCACACCGCCAACGCCAGCGTCGCCTACTCGTACACGCAATACGACAACCTCGACCGCGGCGCCGCGATCGACCCCAACGCGCCGCCCACCCAGGCGCCCGCGGTCGGCGGCCTCGGCCAGGTCGACTTTGTGCTGAACTACAACAACTTCCGGGCGGTCAGGTTCGGTTATGCCAGCGAGACCGGCCGCTCCGCCGGCATCCGCTTCGGCGTCATCGACCCGCACCTCGGCGGCCGCTTCGGCGACGTCCAGATCAGCGCCAGCTACGCCGAGCTGCTGCGCATGCCGTGGCGCGGCCACCAGGTGCTCGCGCTGCGGATCGCCGGCGGGGCCTCGGCGGGCGGCCTGCGTGGCCGCGGGGCGTACTTCATCGGCGGCTACTCGCAGCAGGAGGACGTGATCCGCACCTTGCTGATGCGCAGCGCCATCGGCGAGGCCGGCGTGCTGCGTGGCTTTCAGCCGAGCGCCTTCGCTGGCCGCTACTACACGGTGTTGAACATCGAGTACCGGATCCCGATCGCCGACGTCGAGCGCGGCCTCGGCAGCTTGCCGCTGTTCATGCGCCGCGTGACCATGATCCCCTTCACCGACGTGGGCGGCGCATGGACCCGCGACTTCACGCGGCAGGCGCTGCACTGGGGCGTCGGCGCGGCGCTCGTGCTCTCGTTCAAGCTCGGCTACCTCGACGCGATCGACCTGTTCGTGCAATACGCCAGGGGCTTCGACGACAAGTTCGGCCTCGACACCTTCCGCGCGACCGTCGCATACAGCTTCTGAGCCCTCGGCGGGCCGCTCGCCGCGCCGAGCGTGGTCAGCAGGAACAGGCATCCAGCGGCGATCCTGGGCGCCATGCTGTCGGCGCATGGGCGAGGCGAGCTCCGGCCGGTTGCCGCCGCCGCGCGCCGGCGCCACGCTTCGGGTCCCAGAAGGATGACCATGTCCAGCAGCACCACGATCCCGATGCCCGCCGCCACCGACTTCATGACCGCGAGCGTGGTGACCGTCGCCCCCGAGAGCGACATCGTCGAGGCGGTGGAGGTGCTGACGCGGCGCCGCTGCTCCGGCGCGCCGGTCGTCGACGGGCAGGGCAGGGTGGTCGGCGTGCTGACCCAGGAGTGCTGCATGCGCGCCATCTCCGGGTCGATCTTCAACGCCGAGATGCCCGGCAAGGTCGACGATCACATGGTCAGCGACTTCGTCACGGTCGGGCCCGAGGCCGACCTGTTTCGCGTGGTGTCGACCTTCCGTGAGCAGGACCGCCGCCTGCTGGTCGTCGACGACCACCGCGTCGTCGGCATCATCACCCGCGGCGACGCCCTGCGCGCGCTCGCGGCCCTGCGCAAGGTCCGGGACGCCCGCACCAACGACGTCGACATCGAGTCGGTCGCGGTCGGCTGGTCGGCCCTGACCCAGCGCTGAGCGCCTGGCCTGCAGGACAGGTGGTTGACCTGGCCTCAAGAGCAGGTCATGGCAGGTCGACGATCCCGGCCCGATGCAGCGCCGCGCTGGCGAGCGCCGCGAGCACCTCCGGGTCC
>NZ_JACCSO010000279.1 GCF_013812955.1 Nannocystis sp.
GCTCGGTGACATCGGCGCGGCGATCGTCGCGGTCGCCGGTGCGGCCGGCCTCGGGGTCGTGCGCGAGTACTGCGGCCACGGCATCGGCCGCCAGATGCACGAGGCCCCGCAAGTGCCACACATCGGCCGCGCCGGCACCGGCCTGCGCCTGCGCGCCGGGATGGTATTCACGGTCGAGCCGATGCTGACCCTCGGCAGCCCCGAGGTCCAGCTGGAGGCCGACGGCTGGACCGTGGTCACCGCCGACGGCCGCTGGAGCGCGCAGTTCGAGCACACCGTCGTGGTCACCGACGACGGCTTCGAGGTCCTCACCGTGCTTCCGGAGCTCACGTAGACCGGGCGCGCCGGCTTCCACGACCAGGCCGCACAAAACCAGCCGGACGACTTCGCAGTCGCCCGGCCGGGTTCAGGGGCCATGGTGGCCCCACGAGTAGCTGGAGCAGCTGGAGCAGCTGGAGCAGCTGGAGCAGCTAGAGCTGCTTGGGCGGGTTGGCCTTGAAGGTCCAGCTGAAGGTCGCGTCGCCCTGGCGCTGGTCGACGGGCTCGAGGGTGAGACCGTCGAGGGCCTTGACGATGCAGTCGCTAAGGGCCGCGGGGGCCTGGGTGCGGGCCGTATCGGTGGCGATGTCGAGCAGCTTGCCGGTCTTCTTCTCGACCTTGAACGTGACCACGACGGTGCCGTCGAGGGCCGGGTCGGCCTTGAGGGCCTCGTCGTAGCAGGTCTTGATCGCGTCGTTGCGGGTCTCGAGCACGGTCCGGGTGTCGGCGCGGTAGGTCTCCGCGTCGCGGGCGAGGCAGGAGCAGCCGGGGACGACGGTGGAGGCGGCGAGCAGGAGGACGCTGAGGATGGTGTTCGTGCGCATGGTGGGTCGCTCCTTCACTTGGCCTCGGCGGCGGGCGCCGGTTCGGGCGCGGGCTCGGTGTTGACGACGTTGGTGCTCTCCTCGAGGACCTTCTTGGCGCCGGACTTCGGGTCGATCTCGACCTTCTTCTCGGTCACCGCCTGCTCGACGATGTTGAACTCGACGCGGCGGTTCTGCTCCATGCCCTCCGCGGTCGACTCGTCGGCGATCAGCTTGGACTCGCCGAAGCCCTTGGCGGTGAACATCGTGGCGGGCAGCTCGCCCTTCTTCACGAGGTAGTCCATGACCGCCTTGGCGCGCTGGTCGGAGAGCTTGAGGTTGTGCCTGTCGCTGCCCTCGCTCGAGGTGTGCCCCTCGATGGCGATCTTCTTGATGTGGGCGTTCTCCTTGACGACCTTGATGATCTCCTGCATCAGGCTGTCCGACTCGGGCCGGATGGTCGCCTTGTTGAGGTCGAACTGGATCTTCTCGTTGATGACGATCTTGTTGTTCTCCACGACGACGCGCTTGGGCGGCTCGGGCACCGGCTCCGGCTCGGGCGGCGGCGGCGGCGGCGGCGGCGGCGGCAGCGGGGGTGGGTCACCGATGACGTTGAGCGCCGTCGCGTCCTCGAACACGGTCGGGCTGCACGCAGCGGCCGCGAGCGCCGCGACGAGGGAGAAGAGAGTTGTCTGCGTTCGGGTCACGAATGGTCTCCTGGTCAGGACGGGTGGCGAAGCGTCGCCGCAGGCCTGCATGTACCTGCCTGGCCCGAAACGGGCAAGAACCACGGCTGGCGCGATCAGCGCAAAGTCACGGTAGGGGGCCGTCGACCCGCTGCCGCAGGATGGTCCCGGTCAGGGATCGCAGGGCGCTCTCCCGCTCCGTGGCCACCCGAAGCCGCTCAGCGAGCACCTGGATGACCGCCAGGCCGATATCCCCGTTGTCACGGACGATCTTGCGGAAGCGCTCGGCTTCGAGCATCAGCGTGCGGACCTCGCCCACGGCGTACACACCGGCGGTGCGCGGCGCCAGACCGAGGACGGAGACCTCACCGCAGACCTCACCAGGGCCGAGGCGGTTGATCACCGCGCCATCGCGCACGACCTCGACGCTGCCGGAGAGCAGGATGCACAGCGAGTCGCCTGGTTCACCCTGGCGAAAGATCGGCGCCTGGTCGGCGAAGCTGACCTCGTGACAGGCCTCGGCGATCGGCAGCAGGTGCCAGGTCGGCACCGCCGCGAACAGGCTGATCTTCTGCAGGTAGGTGATGCGGGTCAGCAACATGCGCAGGGCCGAGGGCGCGTGGCTCGGGTCGAGCGCCTCGTCCTCGCCGCCGCACAGCGTCGAGACCACGCTGAGCCACGGGTCCGCCGGCTGCGTGTCGCTGAGGGTGACATCGAGGGTCGACAGCGCCGTGAACTCGCGCGAGCGCGCCAGCTCGCGACCCGATCGCACCACCGCCGCGAACGCCCGCTCGCTGAGCCGCGTCAGCAGCTCGCTGGCCAGCTCGCGGGTCACCGCATCCGCCGGCGTGCGCGACGGATAGATGCGCAGGAAGATCTGCCAGTATAGGTCGCCCGCGACCTCGCTCAGCAGCTGCGCCCCGTCGTCGTCGTCGAGGCCGCGCAGCAGCTGCTCGGCCGCCTCGTTGTAGCCGTTCAGCAGGACGCGGCGCAGGTCGGTCAGCCGCTGCTCGT
>NZ_JACCSO010000632.1 GCF_013812955.1 Nannocystis sp.
GCGCCGTGCAGGTCGGCGACGAGCCCGAGCACCGGCGCGAATGCTGGCGGCACCGGCTCGCGCGGGCCGCCCGGTCCGGGGCTGGAGCGGGCGGCTGCGGGCTCGGGACGCAGGACGCGGGCGAGGGTCTCGATGCGGACCGCGCGGGCGGCCAGCCACTGCTCGTCGAGCGGGCCGAGGCCGCGAAAGTGGCGTGGTGCGGCGCGGACGAGGGCGAGCCAGGGCAGGGCGGCGAGGGCCAGGAGGTCGCGGTGGGCCCGGGCCACGCGCGTGGCGGTCAGGCGTTCGGGCTCGGCGTGCAGCTTCAGGCCAGCGCGCAGGGCGGCGAGGCTGGGCGGGTCGGCGAGGGCGCGGGGGCCAGCGGCCTCGCAGGCGGCGAGCAGCGCGAAGGGGTCACGGATCTCGACCTGGGCGAGCAGCACGGGGCCTTCGGCGGTGCGGACGAGGGTGCCCTCGAGCCGTGCGAGGCGGCCCAGGCGGCGCTGCAACGCCTTGACCGCATTGTCCGCCTTGGCCACGCCGGCATGATACGTCGCGGTCGGGTCGGCGGGCAGATCACTCAAAATGACGCAGTTTTGGCCGCTTGCGCTGCTTGCGCCGCGCACAGGCATCGTTCAGTCGCCGCCTGGGGGCCCTGCTGCTGCGACGCCGCGAGCGCCGGCGCGGAGGTGAACCCCGGGCACACCTTGTCGGGCCTTCCCGGGTTGGGTATGTGTGCCTGGTGGGCCCGATGGTCGATGACGAACCAGCGTCCGGCACGATTCTCATCGTCGAGGATCACCAGGACACGCGCGAGACCTTGCGGGATTACCTCGAGGAGTTCGGCCACATCGTCGACGTCGCGGTCGACGGCGCCGACGGGCTGCGCAAGGTGCAAGACCGCGACATCGACCTGGTGATCACCGACCTCAACATGCCGCACGTCAGCGGCCTCGAGCTGCTCGCCGCGATCAAGAGCCACAAGCTGACCCCCGATGTCCTGGTGCTCTCGGCGACCGGCTTGATCAGCAAGGCGGTCGAGGCCATGCGCCTCGGCGCCGTCAACTATCTCGTCAAGCCGGTCGACCTCGACCAGCTGACCAGCGAGGTGCGCGCGGTGATGCGGGCGCGTCGCCACCGCGACCTGCAAAAGAGCGCCGGTCAGACCACCGTCATGCTCGACAATCCGCCCGGCGAGCCGACCCGCCCGCAGATGGTCCTCGACCACGAGACCGGCAAGCCGCTGCCGCTGTCGAAGAGCGTCGCTGGCGAGCCCGAGGCCGACACCGACGCGGGCGCCGAGTCGGACACGCCGACGATGATCGGCCGCTATCAGGTGCTCGGGGAGCTCGGCGCCGGCGGCATGGGCACCGTCTACAAGTGCTTCGACCCGGCGCTGCGGCGCACCGTCGCCGTCAAGGTCGTCACCACCGGCGCGATCCGCCGGGTCCACCGCGAGCTGCTGCTCCAGCGCTTCTCCCGCGAGGCTCAGGCCGCGGGCATGCTGAACCACCCCAACATCGTCACGATCTTCGACTACCACGAGGACCCGCGCAGCCGCTCGGTGTACCTGGCGATGGAGTACGTGTCCGGCCAATCGCTCGGGGCGGTCATCGCCCAGGCGGGCAAGCTGCCGTGGCCACGGGCGACGCTGCTGGCGTTTCAGATCATGGACGCGCTGGAGTACGCGCACCGCAGCCACATCATCCACCGCGACGTGAAGCCGGAGAACGTGCTCGTCACCGACGGAGACGTCGCCAAGATCCTCGACTTCGGCATCGCCAAGCTCGCGGACTCCGAGCTGACGCGGCCCGGCACCTTCGTCGGCTCGCCGCGCTACCTCGCGCCGGAGAGCTTCCGCGGCGGCGGCATCGACTACCGCACCGACCAGTTTTCGCTCGGCACCGTCTTCTTCGAGATGCTCACGGGCGTGCCCGCCTTCAAGTTCGAGGACTTCTACGCCGGCGTGCACCGCATCCTCTCCGAGGTGCCGCCGCCGCTGGCCAGTCACGGCGTGATCGGGCCGCCGAAGCTGCAAGAGATCATGACCCGGCTCCACCAGAAGGACCCGGACCGGCGCTACATCGACGAGATGGAGCTGCTCGGCGATCTCGCCGAACTCGGCGCGCTCGCAGGTCTGAACCTGCAGGTCGGCGTCGCCCGTACCTCGCCGACGCCGACGCCGACGAGGAGCGGGCGTTGAGGGGCCGATCGCGTCGTGTTTGCATGCGTCGGTGATCCGGTGCACACCGAATGGCCGGCACCTGCGGCCGAGCTCGCTGCTTCTCCAGGGTTTTCCCGCGGCGCCGCCCCCGCACTCCATGTCGAGTCATGGACCTGACTCAAGTGCCAGGTGAAGTCAATGGCAGACGGCGCGAGGCGACGCGGAAGCGTCGTCACTGATTTCCTTTGACGACCGGATTCGATCTTGCCAGCATGTCCGCTAGCGCCTCCAGGAGCCGTTTGGAATCACCCGTAGACATCCTGCTCGTCGACGACAACCCGAACAATCTCCTCGCTCTCGAGGCGATCCTGGCGAACATCAATGGTCGCTTCGTCAAGGCGAGCTCCGGCGCCGAGGCGCTGAAGTGCCTGCTGAGCCAGGACTTCGCGCTGATCATCCTCGACATTCAGATGCCGGACATGGACGGCTTCGAGACCGCGGAGATGATCCGCGGCCGCGAGCGTAGTCGGCGGATCCCGATCATCTTCCTCACCGCCTTCAATCGCAGCGACACCCAGGTGCACAAGGGCTACGCCCTCGGCGCCGTCGACTTCCTGTTCAAGCCGATCTTCCCCGAGGTGCTGCGCTCGAAGGTGCACGTGTTCGTCGACCTGTTTCGCAAGACCGAGGAGGTCCGCAAGCAGGCCGAGCTCCTGCGCGACGTCGAGAAGCACGAGCACGAGCGCCGGCTCGCCGAGGAGAAGCAGCGCTGGGAGGCCGAGCTGCTGCGCCAGCAGGTCGAGCAGGAGCGCCAGGTCTCGCAGGCCCTGGCCTTGACCATCCGCGAGCGCGAGCGCGCCGAGGAGGCCCTGCGCCTCAGCAACGCCCGCCTGCGCCTGCTCGCCGACACCGCCAACCAGCTGCTCTTCAGCCCCGAGCCGCGCCACTTCCTGTCCGCGCTCTACGCCCAGCTCGCCGCCCACCTCGGCCTCGAGGTCTACAATTGTTATCTGGTCGACTACCGCCGCGAGGACGACGGCGGCTTGCTCACCGGCGAGGCGCCGCCGCGCCTGCACCTCGAGTCCTCCGGCGGCGGCATCGACGGCGAGGCGCCGGATCTCGAGTGGCTCGAGTTCGGCCAGGGCGTGCCCGGTAAGGTCGCGCAGCTGCGCGAGGAGCTGATCGTGTGCGAGGGCGAGGAGGAATCGGACCTCGCCGGCGTCGCCAGCGTCACCAGCGTCGCCGTGCTCCCTGTGCTCCCTGTGCTCCCTGTGCTCACTGGCCTGGCCAAGGTCCCGGTGCATGCGAATTCGCTGCGGGTGTTCGTCTGTTATCCGATGATGGCCGACGGCCGTCTGATCGGGACCCTCGGCTTCGGCACCCGCAACCGCGCCCGCCTCGAGGACGACGAGATCGACCTCCTGCACATCGTCGGCGACCAGTCGGCGATGGCGCTCGAGCGGGCCCGCCTGGTCGCCGAGCTGCAGAGCCGGGCCGAGGCGCTGGCGGAGGCCGACCGGCGCAAGGACGAGTTCCTGGCGATGCTGGCCCACGAGCTGCGAAACCCGCTGGTGCCGATCATGACCGGGCTCAAGACCTTTCAGATGGTCGAGCCCGGGACCCCCAAGCTGCAGCGGGCGCGCGACGCGATGGAGCGTCAGGTCCGACACATGGTCCGCCTGGTCGACGACCTGCTCGACGTCTCGCGCGTCACCGCCGGCAAGATCGAGCTGCGCAAGGACCTGATCGACGTCGCCACGATCGTGCAGCAGGCGGTGCAGACCAGCCAGCCGATGATGGCGGAGAAGCAGCACGAGCTGTCCGTCTCGCTCCCGCCCGGCCGCCTCGAGCTGATCGTCGACCAGGCCCGCCTGGCCCAGATCGTCTCCAACCTGCTCAGCAACGCCGCCAAGTACACCGACAACGGCGGCCACATCGAGCTCAGCGCCGCCTCGATCGGCGACTTCGTCGAGCTGCGCGTGCGCGACAACGGCCGCGGCATCCGCCCGGAGATGCTGCCGCAGGTGTTCGGTCTGTTCGTGCAGTCCGACCGCACCCTCGACATGGCCCAGGGCGGCCTCGGCGTCGGCCTCACCCTCGTCAAGCGTCTGGTCGAGCTCCACGGCGGCACCATCCAGGCCCGCAGCGCCGGCGAGGGCACCGGCAGCGAGTTCATCGTCCGCTTGCCGGGCGTCAGTCGCCAGCAGGCGGCCAACTACGTGCCGCCGCCGCGCCGCGACGTCACCGGCGAATTCCGGGCCATGCCGCCGCCGGTCGCGCCCGGCGCCGCGAAGGTCGAGCAGGTCCCGCGGCGCCTGCGGATCCTCGTCGTCGACGACAACCCCGACATCAGGGCCACGCTCCACGACTTGCTCGAGATGCAGGGGCACGAGGTCGAGGTCGCCGAGGACGGTCCGCAGGCGATCGAGCGTGTGCTCGCGTCGCGCCCGGACGTCGCGCTCGTCGACATCGGCCTGCCGGGCATGGACGGCTTCGCCCTCGCCCGGGCGCTGCGCCTGGATCCGCAAATGAATACCCGGCTGGTCGCCATGACCGGCTACGGGCAGGCAGAGGATCGCCGAAGGGCCCTGGACGCCGGCTTCGAGGCGCATGTCGTCAAGCCGGTCGAGCTCGACGATCTATCGCGTTTGTTGCAAGAGCAGCCCTGACTGGCGAGTTCGCGCGCTTTTGAGACCTTGTTCCGGATCTGGTCCCACTCGAAGAGAACGATATGGCTACCGCCACCACGGCCCGCAGCGGGGAGCGCCCGCTGGACAACAAGCTGCTGCTCAAGACCTTGATGGCGATGCGCCGGGGAGACTTCTCCGTGCGCCTGCCGATCGACCAGACGGGCGTCGCCGGCAAGATCTACGACACGCTGAACGAGATCATCGATCTCAACCAGCGCATGGCGGACGAGTTCGACCGGGTCAGCACCGTGGTCGGCAAGGACGGCAAGATCACCCAGCGCGCCGTGCTCGGCGGCGCGGTCGGGGCGTGGGCGGACACCATCGGTTCGGTCAACTCGCTGATCACCGACCTCGTGCAGCCGACCGCGGAGGTCGGTCGTGTCATCGGCGCGGTCGCCAAGGGCGACCTGTCGCACTCGATGGCCGAGGAGATCGAGGGCCGACCGCTCGACGGCGAGTTCCTGCGCACCGCGCGGATCGTCAATACGATGGTCGACCAGCTGCGCTCCTTCGCGTCGGAGGTGACCCGCGTCGCGCGCGAGGTCGGCACCGAGGGCAAGCTCGGCGGCCAGGCCGAGGTCAAGGGCGTGTCGGGCACCTGGAAGGACCTGACCGACTCGGTCAACTCGATGGCCAGCAACCTGACGGGTCAGGTCCGCAACATCGCCGAGGTCACCAAGGCGGTCGCCAACGGCGACCTCTCCAAGAAGATCACGGTCGACGTCAAGGGCGAGATCCTCGAGCTCAAGAACACCATCAACACGATGGTCGACCAGCTCAACAGCTTCGCCTACGAGGTGACCCGCGTGGCGCGCGAGGTCGGCACCGAGGGCAAGCTCGGCGGCCAGGCGG
>NZ_JACCSO010000642.1 GCF_013812955.1 Nannocystis sp.
GATCTGGCACCGCCTGCGCTGGCACTTGCTTCGCCGGTTGCGACCAGTGCTCGCCACGGCGCTGGTGTTGAGCTTCGTGCACGCGGTCAAGGTCGAGGCGCTGCTCGCCTACTTCGGCGCGAGCGCCCAGACGCTGCCGAGCTGGGGGCGTCTGCTCGCCGAGAGCGGCAGCGAGCTGGCCCGGGGGATCTGGTGGCCGACCGCGGCCGCGAGCGTACCCCTGGCGCTGCTGGTGCTCTGCGCCCAGGTGCTGGCGGATCGCCTCGGCGAGGGTGAGCCGGGCGGCTGAGCAAAACTTTTCGCTTACTGTCGTGATCCGATCGCCGTGCTCGCGTCGCTATACCCGGCCGGTCCTCGCCAGTCCTTGCAGATACGAGCGTCGATGGACACGGCCGCGCCAAATCCACGATGCGCGATCACGATAAACGATCGCCGCGAACGCTGGTTTCGGGCCGGTGCTTGCCATCCTCGCGTCGATCTCGTTCGTGTCTCGCAGCGCTGGCGAGCGCGGGTCCCCTGTGGCACCATTGCCGGCCGATAGTTCGCCCAATTCGCTGATGCCCGAGTTTCTCATCGCCATCCTCTCGTTCCCCACGGTGATCTTCACGGTGATGCTGATCATCATCGTGCTGTACTGGCTGATGGTGATCGTCGGCGCGATCGGGGTCGATGTGCTGCACGTCGGCGAGGCCGCGGGTGGCAAGATCGAGGGCATGCTCGGTGGCGCCATCGAGGGCGTGGGCGGCAAGATCGAGGGCGCGGTCGCCGGCAAGATCGAGGGCATGGTCGCCGGCAAGATCGAGGGCTCCATCGAGGGCGCGGTCGAGGGCAAGGTCGAGGGCTCGCTCGACGGCGCGGCCTCGGGCGCCGGCGGCTTCCTGGCGATGCTCGGCTTCGGCAAGGTGCCCGCGACCGTCGTCATCAGCTCGCTGGTGCTGTGGTCGTGGGCCATGTGCGTGCTGGCGGTCAAGTTCGGGGCCAAGATGGGCCTCCCGGACTGGTCGCTCAATCTGGCCGCGCCGGTCGTCGCCGTATTCCTCGGCGGGATCCTGACCGGCTTGCTGGTGCGCACCATCAGCAGCTTCGTCGTCCACCATGAGCCGCTGAGAAGCCGCGGTTTAGTGGGCAAGCTGTGCACGGTCACCACCGGGCGCGTCGACGCCAACTTCGGGCAGGCCCAGTTCAGCGAGCACGGCAACGTGATCCAGATCGAGGTCCGCTGCGACCCGCCCAATTCTCTGCTGCGGCACGCGCAGGCGGTCATCCTCGCCTACGATCCCGAGCACCACATCTACACGGTTGAAGCCTACGATCAGCCGCTGGCGCCGCTCGGAGAGCGGTCGCCGACGGTCTAGCGGTCAGTTTAGCGAGCTCAGAGGAGTGACGGTAGCATGCGCGTTTTGCAGCCTCAGACGGTACTTGCCCTCGACCAGGTCGAGCTGACCCTGGTCCTTACGATCGCCGGGATCAGCTTCCTCGTCATCGTCGGCTTCTTCTTCATCGTCTCGCGATTTTACCGCCAGGTCGATCAGGGCAAGGCGCTGATCGTCAACAAGAAGGGCGGCCCGATCGTGGTGTTCACGGGCATCACGGTCCTGCCGATCATCCACCGCGCCGAGCAGATGGACATCTCGGTCAAGAGCCTCGACCTCGACCGCCGCGGCAAGGACGGCCTGATCTGCAAGGACAACATCCGCGCGGACATCAAGGTCGCGTTCTTCGTGCGCGTCAACAAGACCCCCGAGGACGTGCTGAAGGTCGCCCAGTCGATCGGCTGCGCCCGCGCCTCGGACCTGCAGACCCTCGACGAGCTGTTCTCGGCCAAGTTCTCCGAGGCGCTGAAGACGGTCGGCAAGCAGCTCGAGTTCGAGGAGCTGTACACCAAGCGCGGCGAGTTCAAGGACCAGCTGATCGAGGTCATCGGCCGCGACCTCAACGGCTACATCCTCGACGACGCGGCGATCGACTACCTCGAGCAGACCCCGCTGAATTCCCTCGATCCGCATAACATCCTCGACGCCCAGGGTATCCGCAAGATCACGGAGATCACGGCCAAGCAGAACGTGTTCACCAACGAGCTGCGCCAGAAGGAGCGCATGGACGTCGGCTCGCAGAACCTGGCCGCCGACGAGGCGGTGTTCCGCTACGAGCAGCAGCGCGCCGACGCCGAGGCCAAGAAGAACAAAGAGATCGCGATGTCGATGGCCCGCGAGCAAAACGAGGCGATGCGGGTCGCCAGCGACGAGAACAAGAAGACCTCGCTGGTCCAGGAGATCAACGAGGGCGAGGTCGGCAAGGCCAACCAGGACAAGCAGCGCCAGATCGCGATCGCCGAGAAGAACCGCGAGCGCGAGATCTCGATCGAGGTCGAGCGCAACGAGAAGGCCCGCGCCACCGAGGCCATCAGCCGCGAGCGCGCGGTCGAGCTGCTGCGCATCGAGAAGGAGAAGGCCCTGGAGATCGAGAAGAAGCTGATCGCGGACGTGGTCCGTGAGCGCGTCTCGGTCGAGAAGGGCGTCGCCGAGGAGGAGGAGCGGACCAAGGACGTGCGCGTGCTCGCCGACGCCCAGCGCACCAAGCAGGCGCGCATCATCAAGGCCGAGGGCGAGGCCCAGGAGAAGGTCGTCAAGGACGTGAAGACCGCCGAGGCGATGGAGGAGGTCGCCAAGCACGACGCCAAGCGCACGCTGATCCTCGCCGAGGCGGGGCTCGAGGCGGCCGACAAGCAGGCCAAGGCGAAGATCCGCCAGGCCGAGGGCCAGCAGGCCGAGGCCGCCGCCGACGGCCTGGCCCAGGTCCGCGTCAAGGAGGCCGACGCCAACGCGGTCGAGAAGCTCGGCATGGCCAAGATCCGGGTCCAGGAGGCCGAGGCCGGCGCGATCGAGAAGCGCGGCCAGGCCGAGAACATCGTCATCAAGGAGCGCTACACCATCGAGGCCAGCGGCGCCGAGCAGAAGGGCCTCGCCAACGCCCGCGTGCTCGAGGCCGAGGCCGGCGCGCTCGAGAAGCGCGGCATCGCCGAGGCCTCCGCGCAGGAGAAGCACGGCATCGCCGCCGCCGTCGGCATCCGCGAGAAGCTGCTCGCCGAGGCCATCGGCCTCGCCGAGAAGGCCAAGGCGATGAAGGAGATGGAAGGCACCCCGCGCGAGCACGAGGAGTTTCGCCTCGACCTCGAGCGCCAGAAGGAAGTCCAGCTGGCCAGCATCGCCGCCAATCAGGTCATCGCCGAGCAGCAGGCCAAGGTCATGGCCGTCGCCCTCGAGCACGCGAAGATCGACATCGTCGGCGGCGACGGGGCCTTCTTCGACCGCTTCATCAACGCGGTCGGCACCGCCAAGACCATCGACGGCACCGTCGAGCACAGCGAGACCCTCAAGAAGCTGCTCGGGGAGTACCTCAACGGCACCAAGAGCCTGCCCGGTGACCTCAAGGAGGTGCTGGCGCGCCCGGCCGTGTCCGCCGACAGCGTCCAGAAGCTGACGGTCTCGGCGCTGCTCGGCGACCTGATGCTGTCCTCGGACGGGGCGATCAAGCGCAAGCTCGGCGCCCTGCTCGACAAGGCCAGAGAGCTCGGGCTCGAGTAAACGGGTAAACCGTGGCGCAAGGCAAGGACGACAAGCAGGCCGCCGCCGGCGACGGGCTGGACGGCGGCAGCTACGAGGTCATCCGCGGCCGCCTGGTCGCGCAGGGCAAGGAGCTGGCGGACCGGGCCAACGCGCTGAACGCCCGCCGCCAGCAGACCTTCGGCGGCACCGAGCTGGCGGTGATCGCCAACGAGCGGGTGCGCACCGAGAACAACTGCGTGCCCGCGGACATCTTGCAGGTCGGCGGTCACCTGCTGCTCGGCTACAACGTGTTCTTCGGGCTCAAGAAGGAGGTCACGCTCGAGGACGTGTTCTCGCTGCAGAGCTTCGACTCGGCGGCGGCGGAGGGCCAGGGCATCAATCCGGAGGCGGCGGGGGCGATCCCCGGGCTGCTCGACAGCGAGGCCTTCCTCAAGGACTTCACCGACCTCTACAAGTATTACAAGGACACCCGGCTCAAGCGCTTGAAGGTGACGGAGACCCGCCTGTTCGCGGTGTTCCAGGTCAGCGCCCAGCTCGACGACGTCAAGATCTTCCACTGGACCGTGCTGCCGCGCGGCGGGGTCCGCTACGTCGACAACCGCGGCGACCGCGAATTCCCGCGCCCGGCCTCGCACGACTTCGAGTGGACGACGACGGGCCGCGACGACCACGTCAGCGGCCAGCACCCGCACGTCAACATCAAGGACCTGGTGTTCGTCGAGACCGTCGGCGGCGACCTGACGATCAAGGTCGAGAACAACACCAAGGACGGCCTCGGCCTCTATCGCGAGCCGGTCGACGACGCCAACCAGGCCCTCGACGACGCCAAGATCCTGTACGCGATCATGGGCCCGCTGGTGCTGCTGAAGATCCTCCCGTACCGGGAGACCAAGTGGCGCTACTTCGTGTTCAACACCCGCGTCAAGACCGTCGCGCGCATCGACGCGATCGGCCAGAGCTGCATGCAGCTGCCCGAGGAGCACGGCATCGTGTTCCCCGGCGGGTACTACCTGCGCACCGGCGACAGCAAGCAGTTCGGCGGCGACTCGTCGGCCTTCGAGTTCGAGCGGCGCATCGACTCGCCCAACGGCGAGGACGTGCTCTACGTGTTCTACCGCCGGGACCAGGGCCGCTGCGTGCTCTTCCCCTACAACCTGATCCGCAAGGAGATGCAGAACCCGATCCAGGCGAACGGCTACAGCCTGTTCCCGGACGGCCGCCTGGTGGTGTTTCGTGTGCAGGGCGAGGAGCCGACCCGCATCCACCCGATGCAGGTCTGGCGCACGCCCTTCATGTCGGCCGAGCACGCCGCAGCGGCCCCGACCGACGGCTCGTACCTGGCCAAGGTCGGCAACGCCGAGCTGGTGCGCGGCATCTCCGAGACGCTGAGCATCGTCCGTCTGGTCGAGAACCAGGACCCGCGGCGCGAGACCTACGAGGACCTGATCACCCAGGCCGCCAAGGTCGCCGACAACTACTACTGGATCGGCAACGCCGAGGTCGGCGATCTGGCCGGCGCGCTGCGCACGATCCGTCAGACCGGCGAGCTCATCATCGACGAGTTCGAGAAGGTCGTGCAGATCCGAAAGCGGGCCAAGGAGGCGCTCGCGGAGGCGCAGGCCCGCCAGGCCGCGCTGGTCAAGACCCTGCGCCCCGGCGACTGGAAGAACGTCGAGCAGTACATGCACGCTTTGACGGCGCTGCGTAACCAGCGCGGCGCGGTGATCACCGCGCGCGAGGTCCGATCGATCGACCTCGCCGCCCTCGACGTGCTCGAGAAGCAGCTGATCGACGAGTTCGACCGCATCAGCAAGGCCTGCGTCGACTTCCTGGTCAAGGGCGACGCGCTGCTGCCGGTGACCGGCAGCCTCGACGATGTGCTCGCGCGGGTCGAGGCGCTCGACAACGCGGCCCAGCTGCAGCCGATCGAGCAGGAGATCACGGCCCTCGGCGACGGCCTCAACGTGCTCGCCGAGGTCGTCAGCGGCCTGCAGGTCGGCGACGCGGTCGCGCGCACCAAGATCCTCGAGGACATCTCGACCGTGTTCGCCCACCACGGCCGGGTCCGCGCGACCTACCAGAGCGTGCGCAAGCAATTGCTGACGCGCGAGGGCAAGGCCGAGTTCGCGGCCCAGTTCAAGCTGTTCGCCCAGACGGTGTCGTCGGCGCTCGCCCAGGCCGACACCCCGGAGAAGTGCGACGAGCAGCTGGCCAAGCTGCTGGTCCAGCTCGAGGAGCTGGCCGGACGCTTCAGCGAGTTCGACGAGTTCATCGGCGAGCTGACGGCCAAGCGCGAGGAGGTGCACGACGCCCTCGCCGCGCGCAAGCAGACGCTGCTCGACGAGCGGCAGTCGCGGGTGCAGACGCTGGTGATCGCGGCGGAGCGCATCATCGAGGGCGTCAATCGCCGGGCCCAGACCTTCAAGGCGGCCGAGGAGCTGAACGCCTACTTCGCGGCCGACGCGATGGTGCTCAAGGCCAAGGAGCTGGTCGAGCGCCTGATGGGCCTCGGGGCCTCGGTCAAGGCCGACGAGATCTCGACCAAGATCACGAGCGCCCGCCAGGACGCGCTCCGGGCCCTGCGCGACCGCCTCGAGCTCTTCGACGGCGGCACCGCGGTCGTCAAGTTCGGGACCTTCCGCTTCAACGTCAACACCCAGGTGCTCGACGTGACGCTGCTGGCCCGCGGCGACCAGATGGCGCTGCACCTCGGCGGCACCGACTTCTTCGAGCCGATCGACGACCCCGAGTTCAACAAGACCCGCGACTACTGGAACCAGCAGATCGTCTCCGAGACCCCGGAGGTGTACCGCGGCGAGTACCTGGCGGCCGCGGTGCTGGCCGCCGCCGAGACCGGCGAGCAGGGCCTCGACCTGCAGCGGCTCTACGGGGCCGAGCGCGAGGGCGGCGGCCTGCTCGAGCTGGTGCGGCGCTTCGCCGCCGAGCGCTACGACGAGGGCTACGAGCGCGGCCTGCACGACGCCGACGCCGCGGCGATCCTCGAGAAGCTGCTCGCCCTGCGGGCCACGGCCGGGCTGCTGCGGGTGTCGCCGGCACCGCGCGCGCTGGCCTGCCTGTTCTGGGCCTACCTCGACCGCAACGACCTGCGGATCGCCTGGCACCGCCGGGCCCAGAGCGTCGCCCGCCTGCGCGCGGCGTTTCGCTTCACGCCGGCCGCCGCCGCGCTCGCGACCGAGCTCTCGCGCGCGATCGGCGAATTTCTGAGCGCCCAGGGCCTCGACAACTTCGCGGGCGCGTCGGGCACCAACTTCAGCGCCGGTGACATCCAGCGCGCCGGCGCCTATCTCGTCGAGGAGCTGGCGGCCGAGAAGCCGCGCTTCGCGACCAGCGCCGCGGCGATCGCCCTGCAACAGGGCCTGCTGGCGGCGCTCGACGCCGGCGGCCAGCGCCGGGCCTTCGACGACGACCTGCGCGCGCTCGAGGGCCGCCTGCGCGAGCGCTTCGAGCTGCTGCGCGCGTGGTTCGAGGCCTTCGTGTCGGCGACGCCGGAGCAGGCCAAGGTCGGCCCGGCGCTGATCGAGGCGACGGTGCTGGCGCTGACCGAGCGCAAGCTCGACCGCGAGGTCCAGAGCACGCTCGAGGGCGTCGACGTCACCGGGCTGCTCGGCCAGCACGGTCGCATCCACGACCGCGTGCTCGCGCTGCGCCTCGACGAGTTCCTCGATCGCCTGGGCGAGTTCATGCGCGTGCGGGTGCCGGGCTTTCGCGAGTTTCGCCGGCTGCGCCAGCAGCTGATCGAGCGCGAGAAGGCGCGCCTGCGCATCGAGGAGTTCATGCCCAAGGTGCTGACCTCCTTCGTGCGCAACAAGCTGGTCAGCGAGGTCTACCTGCCCCTGGTGGGCGCCAACATGGCGAAGCAGCTCGGCGCGGCGGGCGACCAGAAGCGCACCGACCGCATGGGCATGCTGCTGCTGATCTCGCCGCCCGGCTACGGCAAGACCACGCTGATGGAGTACGTGGCCAACCGCCTGGGCCTGGTGTTCATGAAGATCAACGGGCCGGCGCTCGGCCACGACGTGGTCTCGCTCGACCCGGCCGAGGCGCCGAACGCGACCGCGGGCCAGGAGGTCAACAAGGTCAACCTGGCGCTCGAGATGGGCAACAACGTGATGCTCTATCTCGACGACATCCAGCACACGAACCCGGAGTTCCTGCAGAAGTTCATCTCGCTGTGTGACGCGCAGCGGCGCATCGAGGGCGTGTGGCGCGGACGCACGAGCACCTACGACCTGCGCGGCAAGAAGTTCTGCGTGGTGATGGCCGGCAACCCGTACACGGAGTCGGGCGCGGCGTTCAAGATCCCCGACATGTTGGCCAACCGCGCCGACACCTACAACCTCGGCGACATCCTCGGCGGGCAGAAGGACGCCTTCTCGCTCAGCTACGTCGAGAACACGCTGACCTCGAACCGCACGCTGGCGCCGCTGGCGACCCGCGAGCAGGCCGACGTGTACCGCTTCGTCCGCCTGGCCCGCGGCGAGGAGGTCCAGGCGACCGAGTTCTCGTACGGCTACTCCGGCGCCGAGGTCCAGGAGATCCTCGCGGTGATGAAGCACCTGTTCCGGGTCCAGGAGACGCTGCTCAAGGTCAACCAGCAGTACATCCTGTCGGCGGCGATGGACGACCAGTACCGCACCGAGCCGCCCTTCAAGCTGCAGGGCAGCTACCGCAACATGAACAAGCTGGCCGAGAAGATCGTGTCGGCGATGACCACCGAGGAGGTCGACCGCCTGGTCGACGACCACTACCAGGGCGAGGCCCAGACCCTGACGATCGCCGCCGAGCAGAACCTGCTCAAGCTGGCCGAGATGCGCGGGCGCCAGAGCCCGGAGCAGCTCGAGCGCTGGACCACCATCAAGCGCGAGTTCGTGCGCGTGCGCAGCCTCGGCGGCGCCGAGGACGACCCGGCGGTGCGCATCGGCGGCCAGCTCAGTATTCTGGCGGAGCGCGTCGAGAGCATCACCGGGGCGGTCCAGGCGGCGACCGCGGCCGGGGTCAGCCGCGGGGCCGAGGCCGAGCAGATGCAGCTGGCCCAGCAGTCGCGGATGATCGAGCTGATGACCTTCGCGCAGCAGCAGGCGCGGGCCGTCGAGCGCGCGCCGGAGAAGCCGGCCGTGCTGCCGCCGACGCTCGCGCTGCCGACGTCGGCCGCGTCCGGCATGGAGTGGGCGCGCCCGCAGATCGCCCGCATCGCCAGCGCGCTCGAGAGCCTCGGCCAGACCAAGCTCGCGATCCAGGTCACCAACGAGCCCCCGCCGGGCATCACCGAGCTGCTGGCCCAGCAGGTGGCGATCGTCGAGCGCACGCTCGTGCCGCTGGTGCGCGCCGCGACCGGCAACCTCCAGGATGTCCGCAACCTCGAGGCCCGCGTCGACCAGATGCTCGGGATGCTCCAGGACATCGACGAGGTGTTGAAGGGCAAGTACCTGAAGTGAGCGGCCCGGGCGGGTCCGAGCGGGCCCGAACTGGTTTGCTCGAGCCCGCGCTGGTCTGATCACCCCGAACGTGGCAACTTCGGGGGATGCGACGACGGGCGCTGATCCACGGGGCGACGGCGATGATGGCCGCGATGGCGGGCGTCGCAACGCTGGGACGATCGCCGCGAGCCCGTGCGGACGGGTCTCCTTCGAGTGCACCCCTGCGCATCGGCGTGTACCAGGCCTCCGGGGTGCATCCGGCCGCGTTCGCGGCCGAGACGGCGCTGCTGGAGCGCAGCCAGGGCTTCGTGTGCACGGTGCTGAAGCCCGCCGACATCCGCGCCGGAGCGCTCGGCAGCCAGCATGTCGTGGTGTTCATGGGCGGCAGCGGCACCGCGCAGGGCCGGGCGCTCGGCGACGAGGGCAAGGTCGCGGTGAAGGAGTTCGTGCAGGGCGGCGGCGGGTACGTCGGCGTCTGCGCCGGCGCGTATCTGGCGTGCCAGGGCACGGACGAGTTTCACAAGCTGCGCCTGGTCGCGGCCCGCAACTTGACGGGGGACTCGTGGCAGCGCGGCATCGCCGGGCTCGAGTGCGAGGCCGAGGGTCAGCGACCGTTTAAGCTCTTCTACGCCAACGGCCCGATCTTCACGCCGGCGCCGACCGAGGGGCTCGCGCCGTACGTGTCGCTGGCGAGCTACATCGGCGAGATTTACAACCTGTCCAAAGGGACAGGCCCCGGTGAGATGCCGGGCACGCCGGCGATCATCGCCTCGGCCCACGGCGCCGGGCGCGTGCTGCTGTTCTCACCGAACCCTGTGCTCGGCGGGGCGGGCGTGGTCCGGACCGAGATGATGCTCGACGGCCTGCGCTGGGCCGCGATGCGCGGACCGGTCCCGGCCGAGCTCGCCTTCTCCGACGTGTTCCCGAGCTGAGCGCCCGTCCTGTCACGGGTGCGAGACCCGGATCCGAGGCCGCGTTCGCATCGGTTCGCGCTCACTCGCCCTTGAGCGCCTCGAGCTGCTCCCAGCGGGTGGTGAGGGTCTGGGCGCGGGCGCGGGCGGCGTCGAGCTGGCGGGTGACCTCGGCGATGGCGGCGTGGCCCTCGGCGTAGGTCGCGGGGTCGGCGAGCTTGCGGGTGAGGGCCTCGGCCTCGGCCTCGGTGGCCTCGATCTGGGCGACGATGCCCTCGAGCTCGCGCCGCTGCGCGAAGCTGAGGCCCGACTTCTGCGGCGCCTTCTTCTCGGTGTTGCGGCCGCGCTCGCCCTTGCTGCGCGAACCTGTCCCGGAGGCCAGGTTGTCCTCGGCGGCCTTGGCGGCCTTGGCCTGGGCGGTGAGCTCGAGGTAGAGGCTGTAGTTGCCCTCGTGGCGGGTGACGCGGCCGTCGGCCTCGAACACGAGCAGCGCGGTGGCGACGCGGTCGAGGAACCAGCGGTCGTGGGTGATGACGATCGCGGTGCCGCCGAATTCCATCAGCATCTCCTCGACGGCGCCGAGGGTGGCGACGTCGAGGTCGTTGGTGGGCTCGTCGAGCAGGACCAGGTTGCTGCTGCCCTGGAGCAGCTTGGCGAGGGCGACGCGGGCCCGTTCGCCGCCGGAGAGGGTGCTGACCTTTTGCGCGTAGCTCTGCGCGTCGAACAGGAAGCGCTCGAGGTACTTGCCGATCTCGAGCGGGTGGCCGTCGATCTCGGTCGCGCGGCGGCTCTGGGCGATGTTGTCGTAGACGGTGGCGTTGTCGTCGAGGCCGGAGCGAAATTGGTCGAGGTACGCCAGCTGGGTGTTCTTGCCGAGCACGACCTGGCCGCCGGCCGGAGCGATCTGCCCGGTGATCGCCTTGAACATGGTGGTCTTGCCGCAGCCGTTCGGGCCGAGCACGCCGATGCGTTCGCCCTTGCGGACCGCGAAGGTGAGATCCTTGACCAGGGTGCGGCCCTCGATCGCGAGCGAGAGGTCGCGCAGCTCGAGGATCGTGCTGCCGCTGCGGGCGGCGTGGACCTGCAGCTCGAGCGCGCGGTCGATCGGCGGCGGGCCCTTGGCGATCTCCCCGTGGGCGCGGTCGATGCGGGCCTTCTGCTTGGTGCTGCGGGCCTTGGGCTGGCGGCGCAGCCACTCGAGCTCGCGGCGCAGGAAGTTCTGGCGGTTGGCCTCGGTGCGCTGCGCCGTCGCGGCGCGCTCGGCCTTGGCCTCGAGGTAGGTCGCGAACCCGCCCTCGTAGCTGTAGACCTTGCTGCGGTCGAGCTCGAGGGTGCGCCGGGCGACGCGGTCGAGGATGTAGCGATCGTGGGTGATGAGGAGCAGCGCGCCGGGGAACTGCTCGTCGAGGTAGCGCTCGAGCCACTCGATGGTGGCGACGTCGAGATGGTTGGTCGGCTCGTCGAGGATCGCCAGATCGGGCTTTTGCGCGAG
>NZ_JACCSO010000647.1 GCF_013812955.1 Nannocystis sp.
CTCGTCGACGTCGGCGCGCTCGCCCGCGAGCTCGGCCACAGCCCCAAGTATTTGATCGCCCAGTTTCGCGAGCACATCGGCCTGCCCCCGAAGCTCGCCGCCCGACTGGTCCGCTTCGACCGCTGCGTCCGGCACATCCGCAACGGCGGCCGCGAGCGCTGGGCCGAGCTCGCGCTGATGTTCGGCTACTACGATCAGGCCCACCTCGTCCGCGACTTCCGTCAGTTCAGCGGCCTGACCCCGACCGCCGCGCGCGCGAGCCTCACGCCGTGGCCGGACAACGAGGGTCTGCTGTTGTCGGCGAGCGAGCTCTGACCTGCTCACGAGCCGCGCGCTCGACCTCGGCCTGCAGCGCCATCGCCACGCCTGCCCATCAGCGCTTCGACGATCTGCTGCTCGTCGCCCCCTGGACCGTCGCCGCGTGTCCGCGCGCACAAGCACGCGGCCCGGCATCGACGACCAATGTGAACAGCGTTCGGATCGGCGAGGGGCCGCCTCGCTGCGATCGGAATATGGTACCCCCGTCCCTGGAATCTGCCGCCATGAACGCCCGCGCGCACCACTTTTCCTTCGCCAAAAAGCTGATCCCCACCCACACCTTTCAGTCGACGGACATGATGTTCGCGGAGCTGACGGGCCCGAAGCGTGAGGCCTTCGTCTTCTACCTGTGGAACGAGGCCGGCAAGGCCGACCCGCCGGCGCTGCCCCACGTCGGCGTGTCGGGCTCGACCATGAGCAAGCTCGAGGTCGTCGGCGCGATCAAGTCCTTCGACCAGGAGATCGTCGTGATCTCGATGCCGCCGACCGAGCAGCCCAACGAGGCGGTGTTCATCGCGCTCGTGCGCCGCGCCGCGGGCCCGAGCGTGTTCTTCTGGGAGCGCACCCGCGACCAGTCCGGCAACGGCGTCTCGCCCACCGATACGGTGCTGTCGGAGGTCCGACCCGAGGGCATGCGCATCAACCACGGCTTCCACAAGGGCCTCGACCTCGCGTCGTTCAAGCGCACGCTCGGCGACACGCTCGGCCTCTCGCTCGACGGCCTCGAGCGCAGCCTCCCGGAGATCACCATGGCGGCGTTCAGGGGCGCCCCGGCTGCAGGCACCGGCAAGGGCGTCGGCATCGGCGGCGTGCTCGCCTCGCTGCTGTTCGTGCGCGCCTTCCTGCCGCTCGCGCTGTTCCTGATCAGCCGCATCGGCCTGGGCTCGCTGTTCGGCCCGCTGTGGCGATACATCCCGACCATCTACCTGGCGCTGTCGGTCGCGGTCGGCGTGTGCCTCATCATCTGGTGCTACCAGGTCCACAACGCGCGCCGCGGCCAGACCGCCTTCTCGCCCGGCATGGCGGTCGGCGGCTTCTTCATCCCGCTCGCCAACCTCGTGCTGGTGCCCCTGATCGTCCGCAGCGCCTGGAAGGCCGTCGTCGGCGCCGGCGGCGGGCTCCTCATCCTGTTCTGGTGGCTCTTCTGGATGGTGGAGATCGCGATCAACATGATGATCGCCCAGAACGTCTTGCCGCCGGGCCTCGTCGATGCGGTGGGTCTCACCGTCATCAACTACTCGATCACATTCGCTCCGGTGCTCGCGTACGGCTTGCTCTGGTACATCGTCAAGACCATCAACGCTCGCGTCTGAGGTCCATGCCTGCGCGCGGCGATCCGGCCGCGCGCATGGCGTTTCTTGGCTCGTGCGGTCGCGTGATGCGGGTCGCACTTGCGATGCCCAACGCCCCCACAAGCCCACACGAGCACAAGCCAGCCCGCGCGACGTCCTCGCGCATTGAGCAAGAGCCGGGAACCTGCGACGCTGGACGCTGTCTGAGCTCGCACCATGGCTGCCCACCGCGTCCACCATCTTCCCGCGCGTCCCTCCACATTTGGCCGCCGCTGCGGGTCCCCGGAGACCTGCGTCGGGACGCCGGTCGCACGGCGCCTGCGCTGGAGCGCGCCGCTGCTCGCCGCGCTGACGATGGTGAGCTGTACGCCGACCGGCGAGCGAAGTGGCGCCTTGCCGTCGCGGCCGCTGAACTTCGAGTCGCAGCGCGGCAGCAAGACGGCGCCGATGACCTTGACCGCGAGCGACGGCACCGGCCTGCGGCTGGTGACCTTGAAGGCGCGCGGTGTGGTCGAGGAGCCGCTCGCCTTCACCGAGCTGCACATGGTGTTCGAGAACCCGACCGACCGCACGATCGAGGGTCGCTTCGAGATCAACATGCCGCCGGACGCCGCCATCTCGCGCTTCGCGATGAAGATCGCGGGCGCGTGGCAGGAGGGCGAGGTCGTCGAGCGGCGCGCCGCGCAGGTCGCCTACGAGGACGCGCTGCACCGCAAGGTCGACCCCGCGCTGCTCGAGAACAAGGCCGGCAACGCCTTCAGCGCCCGCGTCTTCCCGATCCAGCCGCGCGAGCGCAAGGAGCTGATCCTCTCGTACTCGCAGGAGCTCGGCAGCTCGGCCGAGCCCTATCGTCTGATGCTGCAGGGCCTGCCCGAGCTCGACGACCTCGACGCCAGCGTGGTCCTGCGTGAGGCCGCGCCCGCCCCTGGCGGCGTCACCACCTCGCTCGCCACCACCAGCGCCCAGACCCGGATCATCGAGCTCAAGAAGACGCACTGGGCCCCCGACCAGGACCTCGAGCTCAAGAGCACCCGCATCAATCAGGCGATCGGCCTGCGCCACGAGAACCTCGCGCTCGCCCGCGTCGCCGCCTCCGGCGAGATGCCGCCCGCGCGCGTCGACGGCCTCACCGTGCTCTTCGACACCAGCGCCTCGCGGGCCCTCGACTTCGACCGCCAGATCGCCGACCTCGC
>NZ_JACCSO010000694.1 GCF_013812955.1 Nannocystis sp.
GCCTGGCGCCGCCACGCCCCCGGCAAACCGGCCGGTGACCTGCCCTGGGAGCCGCTGCCCGGGGTCAGCGTCGCGGTCGACGCCGACGGCGGCCTGCTGCTGTCGTCCCCGTTCCTCGCGCCCGACGCCGCCGTTCCGCTGGCCTGCGCCGACGAGATCGAGCTCGCCGCCGACGGCCGCTTTCGCCTGCTCGGGCGCCGCGACGACATCCTGAAGATCGGCGGCAAGCGGGTCGCCCTCGCCGAGGTCGAGCAGCGCGCGCTCGCCTTGCCCGAGGTCGCCGATGTCGCCGTCGCCATGGTCGCCGTCGGTGAGCCGCGCGGCCACGAGATCATCGCCGCGATCGTCGCCAGGGACCCGCGACAGGACCCCGCCGAGCTGATCGCCCGCGTCCGTCACGGCCTGCTGCAGTGGTTCGACCCCGTGGTCGTGCCCCGCAGGATCCGCGTGGTCGCCACCCTCCCGCGCGAGGCCAGCGGCAAGCTGACCCGCACCAACCTGCTGCGGCTGTTCGAGCGACCTGTCGCCAAGGACAGCCCCCGCCCACGGACCGCCACCATGCACGCACGGACCCCCCAGCCCCTCAATGCCCTCGAGGCGATGGCGAACGCCCAGAAGATCGCCTTCGCCCCCTTCGTGTTTCAGGCCGCCTGCGTGCTGCGCGACCGCGGGATCTTGACCGCGATCGAGAACAGCCCGACCGGCCTCACGCTCGAGCAGATCGCCGCCAGCGTCGAGCTCCCGATCTACGGCACCCGCGTGCTGCTCGAGGCCGGCCTCGGCATCGGCCTCGTCGTCGAGGTCGAGGGCCGCTACCGCATCACCAAGACCGCCGTGTTCCTGCAACACGACCCGATGACGCGCGCCAACATGGACTTCACCCGCGACGTCAACTACGCCGGCCTCGCCCAGCTCGGCGAGGCCGTCGCCACCGGCAAGCCCGCCGGACTCAAGGTCTTCGGCGAGTGGAACACCGTCTACGAGGCCCTCGCGCACCTGCCCGAGTTCGTGCGCAGCTCGTGGTTCGCCTTCGACCACCACTACTCCGACGGCGCCTTCGGGGCCGCGCTGCCGCTGGTGTTTCAGGCCCGCCCGCGCCGCATCCTCGACATCGGCGGCAACACCGGCAAGTGGGCGACCCTGTGTCTGCGCCACGACCCCGCGCTCGAGATCACATTGATGGACCTGCCCGGACAGCTGCGCAACGCCGAGGACAGCCTGCGCGGCGCGGGCCTGCTGGAGCGCGTACGCATCCACGAGGCCAACCTGCTCGACGCCGATACGCAGGTCCCGGGCGGCCACGACGTGATCTGGATGAGTCAGTTCCTCGACTGCTTCTCCGAGGCCGAGATCGTCTCGATCCTGCGCCGCTGCGCGGATGCTCTCGCCCCGGACGCCGCCATCTACATCCTGGAGGCGTTCTGGGACCGCCAGCGCTTCCCGGCCGCGAGCTTCTGCCTGCAGATGACCTCGCTCTACTTCACCGCGATCGCCAACGGCAACAGCCAGATGTACCGCTCCGACACCTTCCTCGCCTGCGTGCGCGAGGCCGGCCTGGAGATCGAGCAGCAGCACGACGGGCTCGGCGTCAGCCACACCCTGCTCGTCTGCCGCCGAGCCCGCTGAAGCTTCCGCTAGACTCGCGGCATCATGATCGATCGTCGCATCCTCGACATCATCCCCGAGTCCGCGGACAGCGTGATCGCCGTGCTCGACTGCGGCCATCGCCGCCACATCCGCCATCGTCCGCCGCTCGAGCTGCACCCGTGGATCCTCGATCCGGCCGACCGCGCCGCTCGCATCGGCCAGCGCATCGAGTGCGGCCGCTGCGAGCAGCTCGAGCTGCCGGCCGGCGCCACCTGTTACAAGCAGACGCCGGAATTCACGGCCGCGACGATCCCACCCGGCCTGCTCAAGGACCACACGCTCAAGGCCGGCACCTGGGCGCAGATCGTCGTGCTCGCCGGGCAGCTGCGCTACCGCATCAACGCCCCGCTCGCGCGCGAGCTGCTGCTCGGACCCGGCACCATCGGCGTGGTCCCGCCCGACGTCCCGCACGCGATCGAGCCGCTCGGCGAGGTCCGCCTGCGCATCGACTTCTACCGCTGACTGGCGGCGGGGCGGCTGCGCGGGCCTCGTGCTCACCGGCCGAGGGTCCGGTCGCACGGCCCGCTATCGCCCCTACGGACGCGATAACCTCGTACGTCCGATGCGCCGAACCTCTGCTCCCGCCCTCCTCGTTTCCGCTCTCCTCGTCGCCTGCAGCGACGACGGCGCCCGGGCCAGCGCCACCGATCCCCAGGCCACCACGCCGGGCAGCGCCGGCTCGAGCGGCACCGACGCCAGCGGCGAGCCGGTCACCGGCAGCTCCACCACGGCCAGCTCCGTGACGGACGGACCGCCGACCTCGAGCGAGTCCGCCAGCGACACGGACCCCGCGAGCGGCACGGCGAGCACCGCCACGACCCTCACCGGCAGCTCCACCGCCGGCGAGGAGGCGTGCGTCGCCTGCGATCAGCCGAACCAGCAGTGTGTGCTCGGCGAGTGCGTCACCAGCTGTCAGGGTCAGGGACCGGACGCCTGCGACCCGGGCCAGGTCTGCGACGTGATCAGCGGCATGTGCAAGGACCCGGCCGACGGTTGTGTGCTCGCCGGCCCCGATGTCGCCTGCGGGGCCAGCCAGTGCGGCCCCGGCAGCGTCTGCGACGGCCAGGGCGCCTGCCTCCCGATCGCCCCCTGCGCCGGCGTCGCGTGCACGGACGACGGCGGGTGCTGGGGCAGCCTGTGCGCGTGTGAGCGGCCCAAGAGCTGCGAGGAGCCCGCGCTCGAGCTGCTCAACGGTCCGTTCTCCACGGAGATCACGGCCCTCGACTTCAGCGACGACTGCACCGCCTGGATGGTCACGCTGCGCAGCGGCACCGACTACCTGCGTCGCCTCGAGCCCGACGGCACCCTCACCGAGTGGCCCGGCGTATCGAACCTCGACATGGGCGAGGTCAAGGTCCTGCGCAGCCTGACGATCCCACAGCTGACGATCCCCTTCCCGATCGCCGGACAGCAGCCGTCGCCCCCGGTCCCCGTCGAGGGCCTCGGCGAGGTCGCGCTGACCTACACCTGCTGCGAGGCCTGCGGGTGCGCAGCCGACCCGCCGCAGGGCGTCGCCCGCCTGGTCGAGGACGACCTCGTCACGCCGCTGCCGCTGGTGATCATCGCCAAGGTCACCCAGGGCACCGGGCCCTTCGGCGCCGCGGTCGCGGACGCGGGCCCGCAAGGCCTCACCTGGGGCGTCGACCGCGTGCTGTATGTCGGCAACAGCAGCGAGAACGGCGACTTCAACAGCGCCGACCTCGACGCCGCCAGCTCGGCCGTCGAGTTCAGCTTCGGCGCGCGCGTCACCGCCTCCGCGCCCGTCAGCCCGGTGCACCTCGTGGTCGGCCTGATCGGCGGCGAGGTCCAGCGCTTCAACGTCGTCACCAAGGAGGTCGAGCTGGTCGTCGACCTCGACGCCGATATCACCGGCTTCAGCCACGACAGCTTCAGCGGCCGCGTCTACGCCGGCCTCTCCACGCTCGAGATCGTCAGCTTCGACCCCTTCACCGGCGAGGTCGCCAGCTTCGACACCATGCCCAGCCGCGGCCGCGTCGCCGTCAGCCCCGGCGGCGGCCTCTACTTCGCGCCGATCAAGTACCTCGACCCCGGCCTGCTGATCCGCTATCCGCTCCCCGACACCTTCTGAGGCCCCAGCGGCCGCCCCGCGACTACGGGCATTCCGCCCACCATCTATCGTTCTCCTCGACGTGCACCACGCCACGTCGCAGGTCGCAGTGCCGCAGCCTCAGCGCGACGATCTCACCGGCGCGCAGGCCAGCCTCCGCGCCGAGCAGCACCACCACCAGGCAACGCAGGTCCCGGGCCCGCGCCGCCGCCCGCAGCCGGTCGTACGCCTCGTCCTCGTAGTAGGCGAAGCACTCTTGCAGCCGCTGCCGCATCGCCACCAGCTCGGACGGATCGTCGATGAGCCGGGAGGCCATCGGCTCCATGCTCTTGCGCTCCCCGTCCAGCAATAGCCCCTGCACGTACAGACCCATCGCTTCCCGGCGCTCGGCCCGTCCCATCCCGGCGACGAGACGCGGTACCACTGCGCGTCGATTATCTTGTAGTGGATGGTCTTCTGTTGCCCGTACAGAAAGGCCGTACATTGCTGCCATCGCTGCGCCTTGCTTTTGAAGAGCCGCTGCGGGCTCGGCAGGACTTCGCCGCGAACCCTGCGACGCCCGCGTCCGGGGATGGTAGAGTAGCGCGGTGAATCGCGCGTATGCGACCTTTCGCCTGCCTAATGGGACTTCTCGCTCGCTCGGCCCCGGTGACCTCGTAGGCCGCCTCTGGACGGCGTCGCTTCAGATCGACGATCCGCGGGTCTCGGAGGGGCACGCGATGGTCAGCCTTCGGGGGGGCGACCTGTGGATGCTCGCGCTGCGGCGGCGCCTGGCCGTCGGCGAGCGCAGCGTCACCGAGGTGCGGCTCGAGCCCGGCCTGCGGGTCGCCCTGGCGCAGGGCCTCGAGCTCTTCGTCGAGGCCGTCGAGCTGCCAGAGCAGGCCCTGGCGATCGAGGCCCCAGGGCTGCCGACGACGATGTTGCCGGGTGTGTGTTCGTTGCAGGTACGGCCACAGATCCAGCTGTTCGCACATCACGAGCCCGACGCCCCGTGCCGGATCTGGGACACCTACGACGGCTGGCGGCGAGCCCATGATGGCGTCACGACCCCCTTGGCCGCTGGCGACGCATGGACCGTCGAGGGCGTCACCTTCCGCGCGGTGACGATGGCCGTCGGCGCCGCCGGGCCTTCGCCCACGCGCTTGACCGGTGGGATCGATCCGCCGTTGCGGATCGTGACGACGTGGGAGACCGCGCAGATCCAGGCCGGTGATGCGCCGCCGGTGCTGTTCAGCGGCGTGCAAGCGCGGATCCTGTCCGAGCTGGCACAGATCGGCGGCCCCGCTGGCTGGGAGGTGGTCGCGCGTGAGGTGTGGCCCGACGAGGACGACCTATGGGCGCTCCGCAAGCGATGGGACGTCAACCTGGGACGGCTCCGCGGCCGCCTCCGTGAGGCCGGGATCCGCACCGACGTGGTCCGGGCGGCCGGGACTGGCCAGGTCGAGCTCGTGCTGCGCCGCCACGACGTGCTCGAGGATCGCAGTTGAATCTCCGCGACGACGCCGCCAGCGGGCCTCCCGACGACGCCAGTGATGGCGCGTGCGGGACCGGACCCGCGCCTCCGGAGCCGACCGGACCCGAGCGCTACGAGCGCCTCGGCATCCTCGGCGTCGGCGGCATGGGCCGCGTGTACCTTGCGCGCGACCGATGGCTCGGGCGTATGGTCGCACTCAAGGAGGCCCACGACGACGCGCTCGCGCGCCGGCTGGCCCGCGAGGTGCGGGTGACCGCTAGCCTCGAGCATCCTGGGATCGTGACGGTGTACGACGAGGCCCGCGGGGCCGACGGCCGCCTCTTCTACACGATGCGATTGATGCGCGGTCGACCGCTGTCGCGTGTGCTGGTCGACCGGCACACAGTGGCCGCGCGCCTCGAGCTGCTCGGCCACTACCTCGACGCCTGCCAGGCGCTCGCCTACGCCCACGCACAGGGCGTGATCCACCGCGACCTCAAGCCCACCAATATCATGATCGGGGCATTCGGCGAGACGCAAGTGGTCGACTGGGGACTCGCGCGCCCGCTCGCCGACGCTGCCGCAGACGACGGGCTCGACAGCGACACGACCCACCCAGGTGCGGTGCTCGGCACGCCCGCGTACATGAGCCCCGAGCAGGCGCGCGGCGAGCCGGCGGACCGCCGCGCGGACGTCTGGGGCCTCGGCGTGGTGCTCCACGAGCTGTTGTCCGGCGCCCCGCCGACCGCCGCGAGCGACACTCACGGGAGCGGCGTCGCCATCACCGCGTCGGCTCGCGCCCCCGCGCGGACAGGCGTCGCTTCGAACCGCACGCGCGCGCTCCCGCGCGGAGTTCCCGCAGAGCTGGCGGCGATCGTGGCCCGCGCGATGGCCTTCGAGCCCGACGCCCGCTACGCCGACGCCGGGGCGCTGGCGAGCGACGTCGCCGCGTACCTCGCCGGCCGTCGCGTGCACGCGCATCACTACTCCGCGCTCGAGATCGGCCTGCGATTCGTCCGCGCATGGCGCGGGCCGCTGCTGGTGGCCTGCGCCGCCCTGCTCGTGATCGCCACGCTGCTGGTCCTCGGCAGCCTGCGACTGCGAGCGCAGCGCGACCGCGCGTTCACGGCCGAGGGCGAGGCCCGCACCGCCCTCGCCGCCTCGGACCGCAACCTCGCCACCGCGCTGGTAGCCCAGGCCCGCGCCGTCGACGACGAGGGCGCCGACGCGTTGAAGGAGGTGCTCGCTGCCCACGCGCTGCGGCTGATAGACTCGCCCGAGGCACGCGGCGTGCTTGCAGGAGCCCGGGCCGCTGCCAGGCCGACGCGGCTTGCGACCGCCGTGCTACCCGCTTGCTTCCCGCTGGTCGCGCTCGCCGTCGACGACATCGTCTGCGCCGACGGCCAAACCGTGCGCCGCATGGTCGCCGGGGTCGAGCGCTGGCGCGCGACCATGACCCGGCCGACCAAGGAGCTGCGGGTCGAGGCGGGGCGCGTCTGGGCTGTCGGTCACGGTTTCAGCTTGACGACGCTCTCGCTGGCCACCGGCGCGCCCGACGACGGGTGGGAGATCCTCGATTTCAACGTCGGAGACGCCTGGCCGCTGCGGTCCGCCGCGTGGGGCCCTGGTCCGGCCCAGCCGCAGATCGCGTCGGGCTGCCCGGACAGCTCCGTCGCCGGCGTGGACGGCAGCGTGGACGGCCGCTTCGTCGTGTTGTGCTCCGACGGCCGACTCGGCTGGGCCACCGGCGCGAGCCTCCCGACCGTCGCCCTGGCGCTCGACCGCGCCGAGTTCGTCACGTTCACGCACCTGAAGCTCGCGCCCGACGGCGAGCGGGTGGTCGTCGCCGGTACGCGGGGCCGCGTCGCAGTCCACGAGCGGGCGACCCACCGGACCTGGTCGCTGGCGCCGACCCGCGCTGGTGCGGTCCGCAAGCTCGCGCTGTCGCCCGCCGGCGAGCGCCTGGCGATCGCACGCGAGCGCGGCGGCGTGGAGCTGTACACGCTGCCCGAGCTGCGGCCGATCGGCGGGATCCCGGCGAGCAACGTCCACGACCTGCGCCTGTTCGACGATGGCAGCGTGCTCGTCGCCGGGCCCCGGGTCGTCACGCAATGGGCCCTCCCCGGATCGCCCCGGCCCGCGATCTTCGCGGACGCGCACGGTCTCTCGAGCGTGGCCTTCGCGCCCGACGGGCGCACACTGGTGACCACCCACGGCGAGGGCAGGGTGCTGGTGTGGGACCGCGAGACCGGCGTGCGCCGACACGTCCTCGAGATCAGCACGGACACCGTGAAGGCCAGCGCCTTCATGCCCGACGGCGAGCGCTTCGCCGTCATCGACGCGGGCGCAAAGTCGTACGGTCCGCGCGTGTTCGACAGCGCCACCGGAGCGCTGCAGTGGAGCCTGCCGCCCGATCGCCTCCCCAGGTGGCTGCAGGGGCGCCGGGTCGCCGCCCTCGCGGGCAATGTCGTGATCGTCGCGCTCTACGGCTCGCGCCTGCTCGCCGTCGACATCGACACCGAGGAAGAGCTGGCGACGGTCGACTGCCCCGAGATCGAATGGCAAGACCTCGCCGGCGTGCCAGGCTGGGGCCGCGTGGCGCTCGTATCCGTCGACGGCGCGGTGTTCGTCCTCGAGGCTGGCGCGCCGCCGCTGCGCTGTCGCCCCGTGCCTGCGCCCGCAGGCACCCAGGCGGCCGACGTCTCTGCCGACGGCCACGCCGTCATCGTCGGCGGCAGCCGGTTCCTGGCTCGCATCGGGCCCGACGGCCTGGCTTGGACCGTCGCGCATCCGGGGGTCTCGTCGCCCGACGTGTCGCTGTCGCCCGATGGTCGCTGGGTCGCCAGCGCCGGGCCCGACACCGCCGCGCGGGTGTGGGACGCCGAGACCGGGGCTCTGCGGGCCGTTCTGACCGGCCACGACGCGCGCGTGTCCTCGGTCGACTTCAGCGCCGACAGTCGCACGCTGGCGACCGGCAGCTGGGACGGCGCGGCTCGCCTGTGGGATCTCGGAACCCTCGACGTCCCCGCGGAGATGCTCGTGAGCGACGCCGAGGTGACCTGGGGCCTCACCCTGGCCGACGCCCTCGGCGGCTGAACGGCGCGCTCCTGCGCTGTTGGATCGCTGTGGGATGAGTACCCGCCCGCGCTGGCCTATGGTGGGCACACGCCACCGGCATCCGCCGCATCCGCCGGGAAACCTGTTCCATGAGATATGCTCGAACGTTCTTGTCCTTGGTGGCGATCTCGACTGCCCTCGCGTGTGCGCCGGCGGGCCAGGGCGACGCCCCCGGTCCGGTCGACGCCCCCGGTCCGGTCGAGACCACGCTCCGTCCGGCGCAGGCGACCGCGCCGGTCGACGCCGGGCCCGGAGAGCGCGCCGTACAGCGGCGCCACGGACAGGTCGCGCGCGGCAAGGCCGTCACGCTTGAGCAGCCCCCGGAGGCCAAGCGCGCGGCTTTCTGGACGGCGGTCCAGGCCGGCCGCAAGCAGACGGCGGCGAAGCAGTTCACCGGGGCGATCGCCAGCTTCGACGCCGCCCTGAAGGCGCTCCCGGACCACCCGCGGGCGCTGTCGGGGCGGGGCTACGCGCGGCTGCTCGCGGGCGAGCTTGAGGCCGCCGAGGCCGACCTGAGGCGCGCCCTCGCGGCCCCGGGCACGCGCAAGCTCGAGTCGGCGATCGCCTTCAACCTCGGGCTCGTGGCCGAGCAGCGCGGCGACCTCACGCTCGCGCGTGCGCAGTTCAGCCTGGCCAACACCCTGCACCCGGGCAAGGCCGCGGCCGCCAAGCTGGCGGGCGGCGCCGCCTGTCCGGTGGTGATCGAGTACGGCAAGCCGGAGAGCCAGCTGTACGCCACGTGGACCGAGCTGTGGCGCAAGCTCGCCGCCGACGGCGTGGTCGACGGCGAGGCCGCGCCGGCCAACGAGGCCGCCGCGCAGAAGATCGCGTGCACCTCCGAAGGGCTCCGGGAGGGCGAGCAGAGCACCTTCGACGCCTGCGCGCGGATCGCCGGCGGCCCGTGGCTGGTCAAGTACTACTATGAATACGGCGGACACGCGCTGTACGTGATCGAACCGGCCGACGGCGGGCAGCTGCGCATGACCGAGCTCGGCATGGCCGGCGGCGGGCGCTGCGGCTGCTTCAGCGACGCGACGATCACCGGCAGCAACCCCGCGATCGTGACCTGGCAGACCCAGGAGTTCGCGCCGATCGACGTCATGGCGGACGCCGACGACCAGATCGTCCCCTGCGACGGCACGGACTGCTTCACGGCCTGCGGCGAGGAGCTCGACGGCAACTTCAGCACTTACGTGTTCTCGTCGCGCACCCCCGACCCGACCTCGCTCAGCGGCCCGATCGTCGCCCGCGACGGCGGCACCCATCCGGCGGCCGACATCAAGGTCGTGAATGACGAGATAGTCGTCGTCGGGGGCGGCTGCGACCTCCGGACGCCGCTCGTCGATCCGCGCCAGTGAGCCGACCGACGTCGGCGCACCCCTCCCCTGCGGGAGCCGGGGCGACCCGCGAATTTGCGGGCGATGACGCCCGCATAGCAGCGAAACCAAGAAAGTAGGAAGAGATGTCCAAGAAGTTGATCGATGCCCAGAGCGAAGCCGGCGACCTGCCGTTCTTCGCCCACCTCCTGAGCAATCAGAGCGACCCGGCCACCGGCAGCGGCCCCAAGCCGGCGCCGACCTACCACTGCCTCGACTCGGAGTGCACCAAGAAGTACCCGAGCGACGACGACGAGCCGACCAGCACGCTCTGGGACAAGTAGCGGCAATGACGTGAACCGACACCCGCGACCGGGACGAGGCACATCATGCCATCTGAACCATGCGTGCTGCTGCTGTCCCACAGCCAGGAGCCGCTCTGCACCGACC
>NZ_JACCSO010000698.1 GCF_013812955.1 Nannocystis sp.
TGGAAGATGTGCGCGCCGCGATCCAGGCCGGCAGCGGCAACCGGCCCAAAGGCGCGATCGAAGGCGACGATCGCCGTCTGCAAATCTATTCGCAGGTCGGCAACCGCGCTGCCGGGCGCCCGCTCGCCGCCCAGCTGGACGTCGATCACCCGCCGCTGCCGGGCTTCGGCGCGACCCGGACCTCGTACACCGTGGCCCTCGACGACCTCGACGCGATGGCCGCGCGCGCCGCCGAGGCCGCCCATCTGCCGATGTTGAAGGTCAAGCTCGGCAAGCACCCCGACTTCGACCGCCAGGCGCTGCGACGGGTCCGCGACGCGGCTCCGGGGGCGCGGCTGCGGGTCGACGCCAACGGCGGCTGGTCCTTCGACCAGGCGCTGGCGCTGCTCCCGGAGCTGGCCGCGCTCGGGGTCGAGTTCGTCGAGCAGCCGCTCGCGCACGGCCAGCTGGACGCCCTCGGCGAGCTGCGCCGCCGCATCCTCCCGCTCGGGCTCCCGATCTTCGCCGACGAGGACGTCCAGGGTCCAGCCTCGCTGGCGGGCCTGCGCGGGCGGGTCGACGGCATCAACATCAAGCTGATGAAGTGCGGCGGGATCTCCCCGGCGCTGGCGATGATCGCCGTGGCCCGGCAGGAGGGCTGGCGGGTCCTGCTCGGCTGCATGATCGAGAGCCGCATCGGTCTCGCCGCCGCCGCCAGCCTCGCGGGCCGCGTCGACGAGCTCGACCTCGACGCCCACCTGCTCACCCGCGACGATCCGGTCCCACCCGGCAGCCAGTCGCGCCTGTCCGCCGCGCTGCCCGGGCTGGACGGTCCGGGCCTCGGCATCCCCCTGTACTGGTAAGGTCTCCGGCCCCCAACCGGCCAGATCCACCGGTTTCGCGCGAGATAGCCCGGGCGTGGCATACTCGCGCCTGACCGTGAACGCCGACGACGCCCAGCGTGCGCGCGCGCCGACCGTACCCAGCGATCCTGGACCTCTCCACCACACCGGTCCGGAGACGCGCGGTCTCGACGAGTTCGACGGCATGCCGCGGCGGCTGGGTCGTTATGAGCTGGTGCAGCGCATCGGCTCGGGCGGCATGGGCGTGGTCTATACCGCGCTCGACCGCGAGCGCGGGCGCCGGGTCGCGCTGAAGACCCTGCGCAAGCTCGACGCCAGCAGCCTGTATCGGCTCAAGAACGAGTTTCGCGCGGCCGCGGGGATCATGCATCCGAACCTGGTCAACCTGTACGAGCTGATCTCGGACGGCGACCAGTGGTTCATCACCATGGAGTACGTCGAGGGCGTGCGCTTCAGCCAGCACGTGCGCTCCGACATGGCGGAGGACCGCGAGCAGACCGAGCACGGTCCGGTCACCGACACCGTGACTCAGCCGGGCACGCCGCAACCACTACAATCGACATCGGCGCCGATCCTCGATCCGCTGCGTCTGCAGAGCGCGCTGGTGCAGCTGGTCGGCGGGGTCCAGGCGCTGCACGCCGCGGGCAAGCTGCACCGCGACCTCAAGTCCTCGAACGTGCTGGTGACCCGCAGCGGCCGCGTGGTGATCCTCGACTTCGGCCTCGCCAGCGACCGCAGCCCGACCCTGGTCGACGCCACGCTCGAGGACGGCATCCTCGGCACGCCCGCGTACATGTCGCCCGAGCAGGCCGCCGGTCGCATCGCCACCGCCGCGAGCGACTGGTACGCGGTCGGTGTGATGCTCTACGAGGCCCTGACCGGCCGCCTGCCCTACCTCGGCAGCACCCTCAAAATTCTCGCCGCCAAACAGCAGCACGATCCGGTCCCCGCCCTGCAGCTCGCCCCGGAGGCCCCGCCCGAGCTCGCCGCGCTGTGCACCGGCCTGCTGCACCGCGACCCCGCGCTGCGCTTCACCGGCGCCGACGTGCTGGCCCGCCTCAGCGTCCCGCTGCTGACCCACAGGGCCATCAGCGGTCCCCTGAGCAGCCCCTCGAATCAGGCGCCGGCGCTGATCGGCCGGGCCGACCTGCTCGCCGTCCTGCACGACGCCTACGAGACGACCAGCCGCGGCCAGCCGGTCACCGTGTATGTGCACGGCGCCTCGGGCATCGGCAAGACCGCGCTCATCGACCACTTCCTCGGCAGCCTGCGCCGCGGCGGCGAGGTCGTGCTGCTGACCGGCCGCTGCTACGAGCGCGAGACCGTGCCGTTCAAGGCCTTCGACAGCGTCGTCGATTCACTGACCCATTACCTGCGCCGGCTGCCGCAGCTGGAGGCCGCCGCGCTGATGCCCCGCGACGTGCACGAGCTGACGCGCCTGTTCCCGGTGCTCGCGCGCGTGCAGCTGGTCGCCGACGCGCCGCAGCGGGTGTTCGAGGGCCCCGACCAGCAGGAGGCCCGGCGCCGGGCGTTTCGCGGGCTCAAGGAGCTGCTCGCGCGCATCGCCGATCGCCATCCGCTGGTGCTGCGCATCGCCGACCTGCAGTGGGGCGACGAGGACAGCGCCCGCCTGCTCGCCGAGCTGCTCACCCCGCCCGACGCCCCCGCGCTGCTGGTGGTCGGCTCCTACCGCAGCGACGAGGCCGCCGGCTCGCCGATGCTGCGCGAGCTGCAGCGCCTCTACGAGCGCCCGGGCATGCGCGGCGACGTTCGCAACCTCTTCGTCGCCCCGCTCGGCCACAAGCACGCCGAGGAGCTCGCCTTGCTCCGCATGGGCCGCCGCGCCTCGAATGATCAAGCCGATCATGCCAGTCATGCCGATCATGCCGGTCATGCCGATCATGCCGATCATGCCGTCCTCGCCGAGGCCGCCCGCATCGCGCTCGAGAGCGAGGGCAACCCGCTCTTCGTCGAGGAGCTGGTCCGTCATGCGACCCTGTCGCGCCGGCGCGGCGACACCCGCGAGATCTCGCTCGAGCAGCTGGTCTTCGCCCGCCTCGACGGCCTGCCCGCGCCCGCCCGCCGCCTGCTCGAGGTCGTCGCCGTCGCCGGCCGACCTGTCCCTCAGAACCTGGTCTTTACGACAGCTGGTCTCGATGGCGACGACCACGCCGCGCTCGGCCTGTTGCGCGTCCAGCACCTCGTACGCACCCACGGCGCCCGCGATGCCGACACCATCGAGTGTTACCACGACCGGGTCCGCCTCGCCGTGCTCGCCCAGGTCGAGCACAGCACCCTGACCGAGCACCACCACCGCCTCGCCCTCGCCTTCGAGCGCGAGGGCGGCGACCCCGAGGTCACCGCCCTGCACTTTCACGCCGCCGGCCTGCGCAGTCGCGCCATCTACTTCGCCTGCATCGCCGCCGAGCGGGCCACCGCCGCCCTCGCCTTCAACCGCGCCGCCGAGCTCTACCGCCTCGCCCACGCCTGGGCCGACCCGGCCACTCCCGCAGCGACCCCTTCCACTTCCACCCCGACCCCTGCGACGCCGAACGCGTCCACACCGACCACCTGGACCGATGCCAGTGACCCGACCGGTCACGCGCTCACGCGGCTGCGGCTGCTGCTGCGCCGCGCGGAGGTGCTGGTGCTCGCGGGTCGCTGCGGCGAGGCGGCGCCGCTCTACCTCGAGGCCGCCCAGGGCGCCGTGCCGGCGGCCGCGCTCGAGCTGCGGCGCCAGGCGGCGGAGCAGTACCTGGTCAGCGGTCGCATCGACGAGGGCATCAAGCTGCTGCGCCCGGTGCTCAGCGAGGTCGGCCTCTCCTATCCGCCGTCGCCGAGCCGCGCCAACATGTCGGTCATCACCCGCTCGACCCAGCTGAGTCTGCGGGGCATCAACTTTCGCAGCACCGCCGAGGACGCGATCGACCCGACCGAGCTGCTGCGCACCGACGTGTGCCTCTCCGCGGGCAAGGGGCTGGCCTTCGTCGACCCGGTCCGCGGCTACAGCTTCGTGCTGCGCGGCCTGCTGCTCGCCCTGCAGACCGGCGAGCCGCGCCGGGTCGCCCGCGGCCTCGCCCAGGTCGGCATGATGATGGTCTCGCGCGGCAGCGCCAACGCGGTCTCGCGCGGCACCACCTTCATCAAGGAAGCCCGCAAGATCGCCGACGCCCTCGGCGACCACTACCTCATCGCCCTCACCGACATCATCGCCGGCATCGCCCAGATCACCCTCGGCCGCTGGCAACACTCGCTCGAGCTGCTCGACACCGGCGTCCAGCTGCTGCACGACCGCTGCGCCGGCGTCGCCTGGGACATCTCCATCGCCCAGATGTCCGCCCATCGCGGCCTCTTCATGATGGGCCACTTCGGCGAGCTCGCCTCCCGCTCCCACGCCTGGCTGCGCGAGGCCGAGGACGCCGGCGACCTCTACGGCGAGGTCTGGGCCGCCCTCTTCTCCGGCGCCGCCCTGCTCGCCGCCGACGACCCGCAGGGCGCCCGCGACCGCATCGGCGCCGCGCTGCGCCGCTGGTCGCAGGACGGCTTCCACTTCCAGCACATGCTCGCCCTCGTGCTCGAGACCTTCTGCGACCTCTACGAGGGTCACAGCGGCGGCGCCTGGCAGCGGCTCTCCGAGCAGTGGGCCGCGGTCGAGGCCTCGCACATCCTTCACTGGCAGTTTCTCCGCATCTTCGGGCTGCAGGTGCGGGCCGCCGCCGCGCTGGCGGCCAGCCGCGAGCAGCCGCACGCCGAGGCGGTGC
>NZ_JACCSO010000296.1 GCF_013812955.1 Nannocystis sp.
CCACCAGGCCGAGAACGGAGCCGATCCCTCCGCGGTGATCTTCGAGGGCATCCTTCGCGGCCACCGCGAGGGCTACGACGTGATCCTCTGCGACACCGCCGGCCGGCTCCACACCAAGAAGGAGCTGATGGACGAGCTGCAGAAGATCCGCCGGGCCTGCGCCAAGGCGCTGGCCCGCGCCCACGGCCGCCCCGAGTCCGACTTCAAGGGCCCGCAGGACACCTTCCTCGTGCTCGACGCCACCATCGGCCAGAACGCCCTCGCCCAGGCCGTCCTCTTCAAGGAGACGATGGACTTCACCGGCCTGGTGCTGACGAAGCTCGACGGCACCGCCAAGGGCGGGGTCGTGCTCGGCGTCGTCGACGAGCTCGGCATCCCCGTGCGCTTCATCGGCATCGGCGAGGCCATCGACGACCTGCGAGCCTTCGACGCCGAGGCCTTCTGCGACGCCCTGTTCACCGAGGGTGATCGCGCCTGACCTTTGGCGCAGGTCGCGAGAGCCAGGTCCCTCCGCGGCCCCGCACGAGCGCCCCGGGCCCATGCTGCGGCATTCATCCGTGTTATTCGTCGCCGTTGGTTTCTCGCGCAATCGCCCGTCTCGCCGCATGTCCCGGCATCGCAGCGATGCGCCCGAACCCAGGAGATCGGCCCACAGCGCCGTGTGCACGGCCACAGTACGACCGCAGCACGCCGCGACGCCGCGCCGCCGCGCCGCCGGTGCATCGCCCGCGCAGGCAGTTCGGCGGCCGCATGCGTGTTTTTGCTCCAAACCAAAGTTCATCATCTGCGCCGCTTGTCCTGTTGTTACCTAGTGGTTCGCTGTGATACCGTCCGACACCGCTACAGACCGATGTCCTGCGGGACAACAGGGATGTAGAACTCGCCCCGTTCGGGGCCGACAGCTCTCCCTCCCCCAGCTACCCCAGTGCCCGTCGACCTTGAGGTGAGCATGCGACGATTCTTGACCGGCTCGGCTGTACTCTTCGCTACAGCTTGGGCAATCCCTGCCTCTGCACACGCAGCCGCGGCCGTCGCGGTGACCGCACCTGCTCCTCCACCCGCCCCGGCGCCCGCTGGCGACGATGACGACATCGTCCTCGACGAGGCCGAAGGCGACACCCCGCCTGCGGCGACCGGTGACAAGCCGGCCGGTGACAAGCCGGCCGCCCCGGCTGGCGACACAGGTGACCTCTTTGGTGACGACACAAAGAAGGGCGCTGCCCCGCCTCCCGGCGAGGGCGGCAAGGTCAGCAAAGACAGCGAGATCCAGCAGCTGAAGGCCGACAAGGCCTTCATCACGGTGGTGCAGCGCCAGCGCTTCCTCAAGAAGAAGCGCTTCGAGCTGTCGCCGCAGGCGGGCATCACGGTCAACGACCCCTTCGTTCGCCACTATGCCATCGGCGCCGAGCTGAACTACTGGCTCACCAATCGCATGGCGATCGGCCTGACCGGCACCGGCTTCATCGGCAACAAGACGGCGCGCTACAACAACATCCGCTTCCAGGAGGGGGTGCTGCTGACGGCCAACAAGGTCCTGTGGCAGGCGAGCGTCAACTTCACCTACAACCCCTTCTACGGCAAGATCGCGGTGTTCAACCGCGCGCTGATGCACTGGGAGTCGTTCGTGAACGTCGGCGGCGGCGCGATCCAGACGCAGGTGATCCCGCGTTACGAGTCGCTGCACGAGCCGTTCCGCCACCTGACGGGCCAGGGCAACTTCGCCCTCGGCGCCCGCTTCTACGGCCCGAAGAGCGACTGGATCTCGGTCAACTTCGGCGTCCGAACCTTTATCTACCAGGACAAGCTCGAGCCGCAGGGCCGCGGTCCGGGGCCGACCATGTTGATGAACCTCGACGACGCGGCCGACGCGAAGGCCGCCGCAGAGAAGAAGATCGCCTTCAACGTCGTGTTCTTCCTCGGGGTCAGCCTCTACTTCCCCACCACCTTCCAGTACACCACCCGCCGCTGAGAGCTCCTCGACATGCATAGGATTCGAACGCTCACTGTCATGGCGGCAACCCTCGCCGCCGCTGTCACGCTGCTCCCAGACACCGCGCAGGCGAAGCGCAAGAGCCCGCTCGAGGGCAAGCCGGTGGTGGTCCGTAAGCTCGAGCTGCACAAGCTGCGATTTGGCATCACGCCCTTCGTGGGCATGAGCCTGTCCCAGGCCTTCGTACACAAGGGCTACGCGGGCGCGCGCCTGCACTTCGACTTCACCGACTGGATCGGCGTCAAGGGCATGTTCGCGTACGGTGTCATCAACAAGCCCGCCAAGCTGCTCCGCGGCCTGGTCGGCGAAGGCGACGCCGCCGGCACCCTGCCGGTCGGTGACCCGGCGAACACCGACGACAACAAGACCAACGCGCCGGTGCGCAACCAGAACGACCTCAACAACCCGGCGCCGTTGCTGCACGACTTCAAGTCGGGCCTGACCCGCAACGACTGGCTGGCCTCGTTCGACGTCGTGTTCACGCCCTTCAGCGGCAAGCTCGGCCTGTTCTCGGGCATCTTCACCGAGTACGACCTCTACCTGTTCGGCGGCCTCGGCCTCGGCAGCTTCGGCCGCCAGTTCCCGGGCGCAAAGAGCACCAACGATCTGCTCGGCAACCTCGACACCACCACCCCGGGTGCGACCAGCTACTGTCGCCCACCGGGCAGCGCCGAGGACCCGAACCCCGACGTCAACGCGGAGTGTTTCCTGCATCCGGTCAAGGCCGACACGGGCATCAAGGTCGGCCCGAGCTTCGGCGGCGGCATCCACGTGTTCCTCGCCGACTGGGCGTCCATCAACGTCGATGTCCAGGACATCATGACCTTGAACAATCCCGCCGGCCTCAACAGCACGACCACCGAAGTGCCGCCGCGGGTCGACAAGAAGGACGCCAACTGGAATCACAACGTGATGATGTCCCTCGGCGTCACCTTCTACCTGCCGCCGAAGGCCAAGCGCTCGGTGCTCAAGGCTTCAGGCAAGAAGAAGTAAGCGCCGCGATCACCTTCATCATCGTGATCACGAAAACGCCGGCCCTCGCCGGCGTTTTTGCGTTGGTTGCTGCCACCACGGCCGCCACCACGGCCCGCGCTCACGGGCAGCCGTTGAACAGCTGCTCGGTCAGCACGCTCTGATCGTCCTCATCGATGCTGGCCCTGAAGAACGAGTGCACGCTGGAGTTCCCGTCGCCGTCCTCGGTCCAGACCTCGACGCAGTTGTCGGTCAGGTCGAGCTCGATGCCCGTGAAGAAGAAGCTGCCGTTGTCCTCCGGCATGTTGTTGTAGTCCTGCGTCCCGAGCCGGTTCTCCGACAGGAACACCCTGGTCCCCGGCTCACCCGCGGTCGCGCCGATCTCCCCCTCGATGTCGACCCGCTGCACCGGCGCGAGCTTGAGGCTCGGCGGCGGCACCGGCACCGAGATCCCTCGATCGCCGATCTGGGGCCCGGCATCCGGACTGGTGAGCGGATGGCTGTTGCAACCTGTCCCATAGACCAGGCTCAGGGCAAGCAGTGCTGTTCGAACGAGCGTGGGCGCGAGCGTGGACGCGAGGCGGGACATAAAAACGGCTCCGGTGGGGACGCTGGGCATACGCACCGCGGCGGACCCGGTTCTGCGGTGATACGAGTACGATAAGCAAAATTCAGGCCCGCGAATTACCCAGGGACTCCAGCCAGGAGGACCAGGGGCTCGCCAACCACGGTGGCGCAACACCCCATCCACCGCCAACAAGATTGGCGCCCGCCACCGCGCCCCGGGACCTGAGCTCACCGACTCGCGCTGCCCAGTCGTCGTGTTGAGCAAGCCCGTGCGCGCGACCCGCGAGCCCGGCTCGCTCACGGCTCGTCCTCCTCGGTCGCCGATGCATCCCCCGCGAGCCGCCGCAGCTTCTTCTGCAGGCCGAAGCGCGACAGCCCGAGCAGCCCGGCGGCCCGGGTCTGATTGCCCTGGGCGACCGTCATCGCCTTCTCGAGCAGCTCGCGCTCGAGCCGGTCCAAACGCGGGCGCAGGCGCAGGTCGTCGGGGTCGCTGGCCGCCTCGCCGCCGATCTGGGCGATCGCCGGCGAGAGCTCGGCCGGCTCGACGCGGGCCTCGACCAGCGCGACCCAGCGCTGGACCTCGTTCTCGAGCTCGCGGATGTTGCCGGGCCACGCGTAGCGAGCCAGCGCCCGCATGGCCGCCGCGCTGACCGTCAGGCGTCGCTGTCGATCGTGACGCGCGAGGAAGTGCTCGATCAGCGGCCCGAGGTCGTCGGGGCGGCTGCGCAGCGGCGGCAGCTCGATCTTCACGACCCGGATCCGGTACAGCAGGTCCTTGCGAAACTGCCCGGCCGCGACCATCGCCTCGAGGTCGCGGTTGCTCGCCGCGATCACCCGCACGTCGATCTTGCGCACCCCGGTGTCGCCGACGCGCCGGACCTCGCCCTCCTGCAGCACGCGCAGCAGCTTGGTCTGCATGCCCGGGCTCATCTCGCCGATCTCGTCGAGGAAGATCGTGCCGCCGTCCGCGGCCTCGAACAGGCCCGGCGTGGTCCGATGCGCCCCGCTGAACGCCCCCTTCGCGTGCCCGAACAGCACGCTCTCGAGCAGCGCCTCGGGGATCGCCCCGCAGTTCTCCGCGACGAAGGCCCGGGCCTTGCGCGCCCCCGCGTCGTGGATCGCCCGCGCCACCAGCTCCTTGCCCGTGCCGCTCTCGCCGAAGATCACCACCGGCACGTCGCTGTCGGCCAGGCGATCGATCAGCTTGAACACCTTCTCGATCGCCGGCGTGCCACCGACCATCCCGCGATACATCCGCCGTGACGGCGCCCGCGCGGCCTCCCGCAGGCCGCGGACCTCGAGCTCGCGCTCCTCGAGCAGCCGCGCCAGCTCGCGGC
>NZ_JACCSO010000725.1 GCF_013812955.1 Nannocystis sp.
GCTCGCGCCGGGCCCGCGGGCCCCGGATGTGGCTCCGAGCGGCTCTGGCGGGGACGCGCCCGCGCCTGTCGGGGGCCCTTCGCCTGCGCTCGCAGGGGGTCGTTGTGGCGGCACTGGTTTCGTTGACCGGCTCACGTGCTCCATGGTACGCCTTCCGCCTCCGAAGGAGCCTCGATGCCGACCAAGATCCTCGCGATCGATGACAGCAAGACCATGCGCCTGGCCATCAAGATCACTTTCGCAGCCGAAGACTGCGAAGTGGTGGCCGTGAGCAAGGGGTCTGAGGCCGTCGTCCGCGCCAAACAGATGCCGGCCGACATCCTGATCGTCGACGCCGTGCTCGCTGCCGGAGAGCCTTCCGGTTATGAAGTCGCCCGCCTGTTGCGCGCCGACCCGGAGACCGCCCACATCCCGGTGCTGATCCTGGTCTCCAACCAGACCGGCATCGACGAGGCCCAGGTTCAGGCCAGCGGCGCCAACGCGGCGCTGACCAAGCCTTTCGACACCCAGGAACTGCTCGAGCGCGTCAATGCCCTGGTCTCCGGCAAGGCCGTGGCGACCAAGTCGACCGCTCCGGGCAAGTCGGTCGCGGGCGCCGCCACCTACTCGTCCACGCCCAGCAGCTCCTCGCCCGCGCCCAAGGTCGCGCCGTCGGCCGCTCCTCCGGTGACGACCGCGGCCGCAACGCCGGCTGCACGTCCGCTGCTCGCCACGCCGCAAGCGGCGCCGGGCTTGAAGCACGCGCCCACCTCGCCGGCCCGCCCGGCAGCTGCTAGCGTAGCCCCCTCGATGTCCTCGGCTTCGGCTTCCGGTCAGGGCCAGCGCCTGCCCGCAGCCTTTACCTCGGTGGAAGACATGGCCAGCAAGATCCCGATCGCCGTCCCGATTCCCTTCGCTCCCGCCGGTGCACCCACGGCAGGCATGCTCAAGCGTCTGCAGGCCGCCGGTGGCGCTGCCTCCGGCCTCGACCCGAAGGCCGTCGAGGCCCTCCTGGCCCTGAGCCGTGATGTCGTCGAACAGGTCGTTTGGGAGGTCGTACCCGATCTCGCCGAACATGCGCTGAAGCAGCGGGGCTAGGCTCCCGACTACTCCCGAGAGGGACCCGAAAGGGACGCGGATGGGACGCGGGCACGAGGCCTGGCGTCCCATTTCGCGTTTGTTCGCGTTTGTTCGCGTTTGTTCGCGTTTTTCGACTTTCATTTTCGCTCATTCGAGTATCGAGGAATCAGCATGGAACCGCTCCGCACTGTCTACGATCCCAAGGCGGTCGAAACCCGACTCTACGAGGGCTGGCGCGACGCCGGTCACTTCGCCCCGGCCGCCGACCATGGCCAGCCGACCTATACCGTCGTGCTGCCGCCGCCCAACGTCACGGGTCGCCTGCACATGGGCCATGCGCTCACGGCGACGATCGAGGACGCGTATGTCCGCTGGCATCGCATGTCCGGGGCCGCGGCGATGTGGCTGCCCGGCACCGACCACGCCGGGATCTCGACCCAGGTGATGGTCGAGCGTGAGATCGCCAAGGAGGGCCAGACCCGTCAGGGCCTCGGCCGTGAGGCGTTCCTGGCCCGCACCTGGGCCTGGAAAGAGGAGCACGGCGGGATCATCGACGCCCAGCACGCGGCGCTCGGCGCCTCGCTCGACTGGAGCCGCTACCGCTTCACGATGGACGAGGTCTCGTCGAAGGCGGTGCGTGAGGCGTTCTGCCGGCTGCACGAGGACGGCCTGGTCTACCGCGCCTATCGCCTGATCAACTGGGACCACGCCAGCCAGACGGCGCTCAGCGACCTCGAGGTCGAGCACAAGGAGGTCGACGGCCACCTGTGGCACCTGGCCTATCCGGTCGAGGGCAGCGACGAGCAGCTGGTGGTCGCAACCACGCGGCCGGAGACCATGCTCGGCGACACCGGGGTGGCCGTGCACCCCGACGACCCGCGCTACCAGCACTTGATCGGCCGCCACGTGATCCTGCCGTTGACGGGCCGGCGGGCGCCGATCGTCGGTGATGCGATCCTCGTCGACATGGCTTTTGGGACAGGCGCCGTGAAGGTCACGCCGGCCCACGACTTCAACGACTTCGAGACCGGCAAGCGCCACGGCCTCGAGGTGCTGACGGTGATCGGCTTCGACGGCAAGCTCAACGCCGCCGTCCCGGAGCCGTTTCGCGGGCTGACGGTCGCCGAGGGCCGCAAGGCCGTGGTGGCCGCGCTCGAGGCCGCGGGTGCGCTGGTCAAGGTCGAGGCGCACAAGCTCAGCCTCGGTGTGTCGCAGCGGACCGGCGTGGTCTGCGAGCCGCTGCCCTCGGACCAGTGGTTCGTGCGCACCACCCCGCTGGCCGAGAAGGCGCTCGCGGCGGTCCGCGAGGGTCGCACGGTGATCGTGCCGGAGCACCGCACCGCGGACTACTACCGGTGGATGGAGAACATCCACGACTGGTGCATCTCGCGCCAGCTGTGGTGGGGCCACCGCATCCCCGCGTGGCACTGCCAGGCCTGCGCGCACATCAGCGTCGCCCGCGAGGATCCGACGCAGTGCCAAAAGTGCGGCTCGGCGGCGATCGTCCAGGACGCCGACGTGCTCGACACGTGGTTCTCGTCGGGCCTGTGGCCGCTGACCACGCTCGGCTGGCCCGACAACCAGGAGAACATGCGCCGCTTCTATCCGACCTCCTTGATGGAGACCGGCTGGGACATCCTGTTCTTCTGGGTCGCCCGCATGATGATGCTCGGCATCTACCTCGCCGGCGACGTCCCGTTTCGCACCGTGTACCTGCACAGCATGGTGCTCGGCGAGGACGGCAAGAAGATGTCGAAGATGCGCGGCAACGTCGTCGACCCGATGGACCTCATCGAGCAGTTCGGCGCCGACTCGCTGCGCTTCTACCTGGCGACGATGGCCGGGCAGGACCAGGGCATCGTGTTCAGCCGGGCCCGCGTCGAGGGCTACCGCAACTTCTGCAACAAGCTGTGGAACGCGGTCCGCTTCGCGAGCATGAACCTCGACGGCTACGAGCCGGCGCAGCTGGCCGAGTTTCGCCGCACGGTCCTGGTCGACGGCGACTACGGGGCCCTGGCGATCGCCGACCGCTGGATCCTCGCGCGCACGCTCGAGACGGCGATCCAGGTCGGCGAGCACCTCACCGAGTACCGCCTCGACCGCGCCGCGCACGCGATCTATCAGTTCGTCTGGTACGAGCTGTGCGACTGGTACCTCGAGGCCGCCAAGTTGAGCCTGCGCGGCGACGCCAGCGACGAGGCGAGGCGCGCGGCCCAGGGCACCCTGGCCACCGTCTTCGACCTGGTGCTGCGCACGCTGCATCCGATCACGCCCTTCATCACCGAGGCCCTGTGGCAGCAGCTGCCGCGCCCCGAGGGCAGCCCCGAGAGCCTGATGCTCGCGGCCTATCCGCGGATCATCGAGCGCGGCGAGGGCGGGGGCGCGCTGAAGATGGCCGGGCCGCTCGAGCACGCCGGCGCGCTGCT